>DMKK01000153.1 GCA_003454335.1 Gammaproteobacteria bacterium
CGAGGTGTCGGAAAACTGGCGCCAGGTGAACCACTCCCCGTCCCATCCCCTGCCACGCGGTTTCCCATACTTCGACTCCAGCTCCGAGGCTATGTTCTTGACCGCATCCTTGCAGCGCTTGCGAATCACCCTGGATTTTTTCACTTTCCCAGCCTGTTTACCTTTGGCCGCCTCAACCTCAAACTGGTAGTTACCCTGGATGGCGTAAATGACGCCGTCGTCGCTGGTCTTGAGTGCATAACTTTGAAAATGCTCATCCGGATTGCTCGGTTCGATGCGAAGCAGGCTTCCTTTACGTTCCTGGCTATCCTTTCCCTTGTAGCTCTGCTGCTCCTTGCCGAGCACCTTTGCCACCATGGATGGCTGAAAGCGCTCACCGAGCGTGATGCCGAAAGCGCCGCTGATGGGCTCGGGTGGCTTGTCGGGCGTTGACGCTTTTTCCGCCACGGCGCTCGCTGCGGGCGCCTGCTGCGCACTTGCCTGCGCTGGCTGTGGTTGAGCCTCGGCTGCCACGCTGACTGCGCCTTGGGCCGCAACAGCCCCGAACGGGAAAATCAGCAGGGTTGCAATGATGTATGCCGGTTGTCTGTTCATGTTGTTCTCACTTAATACAGAAAAAACCGGGAAGAGGTTATCCCTCCTCCCGGTATGTTGTGGCTTGCCTGTTAGTGGTGGACGTGCCGACCATCCACCCGGGCGGGCCGGGGTTTACGGATTGACAGTGGTGGTGGCAGTCGCCACGTCATCGTCAGGATCGCCATCGTTGATCACCATGGTCCACAGGATTTCACCTACAGCGTCCGGGGTGAATGGATCGAGTGTGTACCTGGTGCTGCCGTTGCCCACAGCGTCGGTAACGTCCAGGGTCTGTGTGTGCACTACCTCACCGTTCTGCACACCGGTTAAGGTTGCGGGGGCAGAGCCCTCGGTTACACCGCCATTTTCCACCGTCAGCTTGATGACGATCGGTTTCACCCTGACCAGGGCGATCTTCTTGGTCACCCTGAAGCTCTTGATGTCCAGGTCGATAACTCCGACCGGCGCCTCGATGCCGCTGCCTGAGAGCGGCACGTCAATGGTGCGGTCCGGGAACGTCAGTTCGAGATTGCCCGCATCGTCGCCAACATCAGCCGGTGTATAGTCCACGTCAACGTCGACCGAATCACCGGGCACGACCGTGAACGAGGTGCTGGAAGCGAGAGTGAACTCAACACTGCCGGATACGGCGGCCGCAACTGCGCAATTCAGGGTGCCGTTGTTGGTCACTGTCGTAGTCAGGCTCGAGGTATTGCCAAGCTCGACGCTGCCAAACTCCAGCGATGCCGGGTCAATAACCGGAACACACTCGTTGACCACAACAGGGACACCGGTACCGGAGAGGGCGACACTGATCAACTCCTCACCGGGGCTGTCGCTGGCGATCTCCAGGGTGCCGTTGTCGAGGCCATCATTCAGCGGGGCATACTCGACGCTTACATTCACCGAGGTGCTAGCGGCAACCGTGAACGGAGTGTCCGGTGCGCCGGGCAGACTGAACTCGCTGCTGCCCGACAGGTTCAGGCTGTCGACCGTGAGGTCGGCGCTGCCGACATTGCTGATGGCCACCGAATCTGCACCAGAGGTACCGACGGTAACGGCACCAAAGTCAACGGAGAGAGGAGAGACCGAGATGTCTGCAACCGGCGTGCCCGGATCGAGCAGGCCAATGACACCGGAGGGATCATCACCCTCTGCCCAGCCGGGCTGGGTGTCGGCATCGATCTCGACAAGGTTGCTGGAGCCGGTGGGGTCGCTGTCCGAGTCATCACCTTCAATGGCCAAAAGCGCATCGGTGATTTCAGTAGTAGAGGGACTGCCTGGCAAAACGCTATCCATGTCTGCACCGTAGGGGTTAAGGCCTGATTTGCCATCCGCCGTTGTGTGACACAGCATGCAATCTGCATTGTCGTACGACAGCGAGTCTGGATAGAGCGACTGCCAGGGGCTCACGTAAGTGCTTCTTGCATGAGCGGCTGACGCCGTCATCAGCGCCGCAGTCAGTGCGGCCACTGTAAAAATTTTGTGTTTTAACATGATTAGTTCCACCGTTGGTAAATGGTTAGAGTTGTTATCGAGGTTGTGGTGAAAAAAACGGCGGACCATCGTTGCCAACGGCCCGCCGCGGGTTATGCGCCTCCCTGCGCGGTTTCAGTTAAGAACTACTTAGTTAGTTCCAGGCAGCGACCAGGCTTCATCTTCAGAGATGTAGTCATCCAGATACCAGACCCGGCGGAACATGGAGTCGCCGTCAATGAACTCATTGTCATTTTCGAGATCCACATTGAACTGCCCCCATACACCGTAGAGGAAGTCGCCGTGAGCGCTGGCAGTGATGCTGGCCTCTTCGGAGAGTGCATCCTTGAAGCCTTCCAGGGTATCGAACTCATTACAGAATCCGGTGCCTTCAGCCCATTCAACGTCAGGATCACCATGCGGGTCGTTTGGATAGCAAAGATCGATGTTTGCACTACCGGTATCGGTTTCCGCCCACACCGTGAAGTTATCACCAAACATCTCGCCACGACCATAGCCGAGGTTCAATGGCTCCGCTTCACCTTCTGACACCGTGGTGTTATCGCCGTCTTCAAAGACGACGAAGTAACGCGACGGATTCAGAATGTCGGTCGGATCGATAGGCTCGAAGATACCCCACTCATCCACACCTTCATCCGACACACCTTTGGGCGGGATACCGCCTGCCGCTGTGTAGCGAGGATCAAGGATAGTGGTTGCCATGGACTTCAGCTGCGACACATTACGGGACTGCTCGACATCGCCTGCAGCATAATCGGTGCAGACATGGTTGTCGTCCTGAGAGGTCTCACCATCACGCCAGGTCTCGCAAGTGACAGTGCCTTGACCTGAATAGGACTCATCGTTGCTGGCAGTGAAGCTGCCGGGCGTGGTGGTCCAGGTGAGGCCGCCGTCGAAGGAGCGCCGGGTGTAAAGCTCGTAACGGTCGGTACCGACAGAGTTGAGCTTGAAGTTAGGCGACCAGGCATAGATCATGGAGACGTAGTCGCCATCGATAAAGCCACGGTGAGCCTTGGAGACTTCCAGTGGCATAAACCAGGACTGGTCATCCCTGTTACTGCCGTACAACACGCTCACATCCTCAGTACCACAAGCACCAGGTACAACAGGCGTGTCATTGCTGACATTCTCACCGTCCCATCCCGGACATTCATACCAGCTCAGCAACTTGTCGTAGAGTTGGTTGTCATCCGGATCGGTGCTGGTCTGACAGAGTTGACCGAAGCCATCCACTTCTTCACAGACCAGGTCGGATTCACTACCAGGCGCACCTTCGCCGGAGCAGAGGCCGTCACTGTCGCCGCTTTCTTCACAAGTGTAAGGCGTACGGGCAGAGAGGTTCATGGCAGGCGCCATACACAGACCCATGGGATACTTGGGATTCAAGCCGTCTTCGAAGTACATGACACCTTCAGTCACGCCACCCTCGCCGTCGTAGTAGGCACACTCCATGTTCGTGAAGTCGTAGGGGTTCTCCGACGTAGAACCAGATTGCGTATACGCAACGGCGTCCGAAATACCTAGTAGCGAAAGCCACGAGAAGCTTTCGACCGCGGCAGAAGCAGATTGCTTCATCGCCGCAACGGCGTCCGAAATACCTTGTAGCGAAAGCCACGAGGAGCTTGCGACCGCGTCAGCAGCAGATTGATTCATCGTGGTTGTTCCCGGTATGATGCATTCGCACTCCACGCCGATCTCGTCCCAGAATGGCGTCAGGTCGAATGCCTCACCCCAGTTTTCGGCGGACGTGCCGTCTGCTGCGGGGGCTTCATCCGAGGCCTGTATATAGCAGGGCGGGTAATCCATGTTCTCGGCGAGGAAGTTTTCCCAATCTTTAGGTGCGCTGTTCTCCTCGAAAAAGACGTAGTCCGTGTTCACCGCGTCGCGGATGAAAAAACCGGTCTTCTTGAGCTCGTCCAGCTCTGAGACTGTACCCTTGATCTTGATGTTAGCGCCATTAGCCAGGTACTGGACCCAGTCGACCTTCGAGATCACGGGACCCTCCGGATCCTCGAATTCGATGGGGCACTGGTTGTAAACGAAACGCCGCGTCATGATGTCGGCCGGTCCGCCCTGATTGACAATGCCCTGCTTCCACAGCGGCATGGCGACCAGGCTACCCTTCGACGTTGGCTGGGACATCATGCTGGTGCGTCGTGCGATCTCGGTATTGAAGATCAGGTAGTTGTAGTCACCAAAGTCCCACATGTCCGTGGTATCCATGGGACGATAGAAGTCACCGGTGCGCCAGTTGTTTTCGGGCTGGTTGAGCTGAGCGCCCTGGAACAGAACGTTCTCGACCAGGCTGTAGTCCACATCGATACCCTCAGAGGTAGCGGGCGAACCCATATTAAAGGTGGCCCAGAAGACGTCTTTACCCTGATCAGCCTTAACACAGCTCTCCTCAGTCGAGGCGTCGGGGTCACACACGGTGCCGGTGTTCTCGAGGTCAAAGTCCCACTCTTCGTCATTTACGAAACCGAAAGCGCCCAGTCCCTTGTCTTCTTCGGAGACGACTATAACCCAGGCGTCGTCGACAACATCATCGCCATCGGTATCACGCGGCTGCAGATTCAGACGCGGACGGCTGGCGGCATTGTTAGCCAGATTGGCCATATCACCGGGACCGGCTTCTTTGTCACCATTGGCATCGACTACGCAGATCTCCCGCAGGTTACCCTGTGGACCCAGCGGAACTTCTACTGTATCGATACACTGATCCTTGATGCCATAGGGCAGCGCCAGTTCAGAGCAGTAGCCGTCGGCAGCATCGGTTTGACAACGGTCGTTGTTGGTCAGACGCGCGGGCGTCATCATGTTGATACCAACCTGTGGCCGGCCTGCGTCGAGCACGAGATCGCCCAGCGGCACGATATTCTCGACAGTATTTGCCTCATTGTCCTCGAGAATCAAGTCCATATCTTCCCAACTGATAAAGGAGTACCAGATATCGGTCTTGCTGGCAGTCGTCGCACCAGACCAGCCGGTTCCCGGACCTTCACCCTCACCAGGACGCACGCCCTCGGGGTCTTCCTGCCAGGTGATGGCACAACCCGCACCGGCGATACAAGCAGTCTCGACGCGGTTGACGTCACGTACACCGGAAGTCAGGCGCTCAGCCTGGAGCCAGACTACTTCTGTGGTTCCCTCTGCTTCGGGATTCTCGCGCAGTATGCCGCGCGCACTCCACAGACAGCTGTAGGGCACTTCGCCCACAGGCTCGTTGCCAAG
>DMKK01000267.1 GCA_003454335.1 Gammaproteobacteria bacterium
TGCCGCAGCCAGTAGCCATGGACGGTGGCTGCTGCCATCCTTGTGCACCCCGCTGCTTACCCGCGCAAACAGCAAGGCAAAGGCAGGCAACAGCGGCAACAGATACTTTATCTGCTTGCCGCTGACCAGACTCATCAGGACAAACGTGCCTGCCAGCCAGACCAGACACAGGCGCAGCCCTTCATCACGCCCGGGCCGGGAATGCCGGAGAGCTGACCACAAGCCGGGCAACAGGACCCAGGGCGCAAACAACACGGCCAGCCACGGAAGGTACCACCACACGGGATGCGCATGAGCAAATGACTGCACCATGCGGTTGGCGGTCTGGCCCCACAGTATTGCCTCGCGATAGGCATCACCACCTGCCGCTGCAGCCGGCAAGGCCCAGCCCAGCGCGATGACTGCGCCAACCGCCACACTGGCAACAACACCCGCATACCAGGACCACCAGACATGTGGCGTCGACTCACGTCTCCACCCAGACAACCACAGGGGTGCCAGCAAGGCCACTGGCAACACATGTAACAGGATGACCGGCCCCTTCGTCAAAATACCCAGGCCAATGGCAACACCGGTCAATAACCAGCCCGCACGATTGCCATGTGCGGCAGTAACGATCCCGGTAACAGCCAGCACCGTGAACAGCACCAGCAACAGATCGATCTGCACCCAGCTGAAAAAACCCGTGAAAAAAACACTGCCGAAGACAACCCAGGGGGCCAGCCGTGCCGTGGCAATATCGTCTGGCCAGCACTTGTGCGCCAGGTTTGCGGTAGCCAGCAACATCAGCAGTCCAACCACTGGCGCAATGGCACGCACCACCCATTCATGCACACCAAACAACCACCAGCCGGCATGGATAAGCCAGAAAAACAGGGGGGGCTTGTGGCTATAAGGCTCACCATTCAGATAGGGCACCAGAAAATCACCGCGCAACCACATTTCCCAGGCCACCGTGGCGTAGCGCGTCTCATCGACCGGCAGCAGTGGCCGCGTCACCAGGGACGTCAGCATTACCAGCAACCAAAGTGCGAGCAAGCCTGGCCACGATCCGTTGCGGGCAGTCACTCTGCCTCCTTCAGGGATACTGCAGCAGTAACATCATCTGCCTGGATACCCAGTTCACGATCAACCACCTGACCCAGGGTCTTGCCATGCCGGTATTTACGGTACAGGTAGATGCCCAGAAAGACGGCTATCACAAACAGGGCCATGGCGATGGCCACCTGCCAAAACCGTTCGACGCGGGCGCCACTGCCGACCAGTGAAAATATCAGCATCTGTGGAACATAGCCCAGCGCCGAACCCGTAAAGAAGGGGGCACTGCGCACACCGGACACGCCTGCCGCAATGTTCACCATCCAGTTACTGCCTAACGGCAGCAGCCTGATCAGCAGCGCCATGGTAAAGGTATTTTCCTGCAGAAAACCGTCCACCTCGCAGATGCGTTCCGAAAAGTGACGCAACAGAAAATTGCGCAGCAGGAAACGTGAAACAGTGAAGGTGATGATGCACGCCGCGACAACCGCCAGCATTGCCAGGATGAAACCATAGACAAACCCGAAGGCATAACCACCGAGAAAGGCAACCACCTGGCGCGACAGGCCAATACTCCCCAGCAGGCTGCAAACCAGCACAAACAACAGTTCACCCGTTGTACCCCGGTCGCGTATCTGCGTATCAACCCACTGCTGATCCAGCACATCTTTCAGCAGATAGCCAACCACCACCAACACGACGATGACCAGCAGACCACGGAAAATAAAACGCGTCGCCATAAATACTATTTTATTTCAGATACAAACGGTCGCCGGTTACGTCGCTGCAACCAGCGCACCCCCAGCATATCGATAATGCCCGCCCACAAACGGTCATGCACCCCGTATTTTGACACGCCCCGCCGTCGCGGACGGTGCTGCACTTCAATTGACAGAACCCTGCCGCCCTGTCGCTGCACCAGGGCAGGCAGAAAACGGTGCATATGATCAAACTGCGGCAGGGCAAGAAAGGTCGCCCGTGCAAACACCTTCAGCCCGCATGCCGAATCCGGGGTCGCATCGCGCAGCACTGCCGCACGCACGGCATTGGCAATGCGGGAGGAACTGCGCTTCAGCCAGTCGTCCCGGCGCTGCTTGCGGTAACCGGTCACCAGCATGCCGGCACCGGCAGATGACTTGTCCATGGCCCGGTACAGCGCCAGGATATCGGCCGGATCATTCTGGCCATCACCATCCAGCGTCGCAATCCATGGCGAACCGGCCGCCTCTACCCCGGTTGCAATCGCGGCGCTCTGCCCGTAACAACTGCGGTGTCGTAAAATGCGCAGCCGTGAATGCGCCTCTCGGCTGGTCTGCAGGACGCCCGGGGTACTGTCGGTACTGCCGTCATCAACCACGATAATGGCGTAATCCAGCTTGTCGTCCAGCTGCCCGCAGATTTCGTCGAGCAGCGGCGCAATGCTTTCCACTTCGTTATATACAGGGATGACGACCGTTAATTCCACTCACTGCTACCCCATAACCGTTGATTGAATTGCCTGTAAAATCATTAATACCCATCACCACTACACAAACAGAGCGTCCCTTCTCCCTTCCGTCTGATGGGTACGCTACGCTTTACCCATCCTACAGATGACCCAACAATACTCATGAGGCCGTAGGATGGGTAAAGGAGTAACGCGACGTACCCATCAGGCGGATTAACCAATATTCCCTATTCCTCTGTGTGCTCCGTGACCGGGTTAATTCGCGACCTTTGCTATTTCGCTCGAGTCGCCACTTTCCCGGCCTGCGTTATCCCGCGTGGTGACCACAAGGTAATAGGTCCCTGTCTGCAGGTTGGCGATGGTT
>DMKK01000007.1:0-2157 GCA_003454335.1 Gammaproteobacteria bacterium
CGCCCCGGAGGGTGAGGGAGTTAATGGGACAGCAATAGCATTGCATACACAATGAACGATACACAGCTACTGCGCTACAGCCGCCAGATCATGCTGCCGCAGGTGGATATCGAGGGACAGGAACGGTTGCTGGCGGCACGGGCATTGATCATTGGTGCCGGCGGTCTCGGCTCACCGGCAGCCATGTACCTGGCAGCAGCGGGTGTTGGCCATCTGGTGGTTGCCGATCACGACAGCGTTGAACTGTCAAACCTGCAACGACAACTGCTGCACCATGACAAGGACATCGGACGTAACAAGGTTGCCTCTGCACAGGAAACACTCACCACTATCAACCCTGATATCCGCGTTTCCACGATCGCGCAAACTCTGCAAGGGGACGCACTTGGCGACGAGGTCCGGCAGGCCGATGTGGTACTGGACTGCAGCGACAATTTCGCCACCCGCTTCGCCGTCAACCAGGCCTGTGTGACACACCGGACACCGCTGGTCTCGGGTGCCGCCATACGTATGGAGGGACAGGTCGCAGTCTTTGATTCCAGGCTGGAAAACAGCCCCTGTTACCACTGCCTGTACAAGGAAGGCGAGGAAGATGACCAGACCTGTTCCGGGAATGGTGTACTCTCCCCGGTCGTGGGCATCATCGGCTCACTGCAGGCGCTGGAGGCCCTCAAGGTAATCCTCTCTATCGGTGCAACCCTGGCAGGCCGCCTGGTCATTTTTGATGGCCTCACCCACGAATGGCGAACATTAACCCTGCGGCAGGACCCCGACTGCGCAGTGTGCAGCTCAGTCTTGTAGGAGTGGCGTCGCCTACAGGGATAATGGTATNNTCGACTGTGCCGACAAGAAAGACTGCGGAAGAGACGCCGCTTGCTAACCAGGAGCAGGCTCAGGTTGCATGACTCATCGCGGCGAGGACGCCGCTCCTACAATAAGCACTTTTGCACTGCCTGGGTTTACTCAGGCTGACACCACGACCGGGAAACCCAGCCCGCGCAATATCGATTCACACTCACTGTCCGCATCGTCAACCAGCACGCTGGTTGCTGAAAATTCACGCCTGACCGGGTATTCCTTCCGCAGCCGATCAAAGTACGCCGACTGTTCACCGGGTGGCAAGTCTAGCATCGCACGCAAGCGTGCATCATCTGCACGAACATCATAGACACTGAAGACAGCCGCCCGCAGCATGGTGGTTACCCCTGACTCACTGTGCTCGACCACAGACCCGGCAGGCAAATAGTCGGCTGCCGACCAACACCCGGAGTGCCCGAACCAGTCACTGGCCGACCGGTAGATCATTTCTGTCCCCCGCAACTTGCCATCCAGACTGTAGCCGGCAATATGTGGCGTTCCAAGATCCACTCGCTGCAATAATGATGTATTGATAGCCGGTTCGCCTTCCCAAACATCCAGTACCACCGACAGGTCGTCCCGCTCAGCCAGCAACGCATCCAGCGCCCGGTTATCTGTCACAGCACCACGCGAGGTATTGATGAACAACGCCCCCGGGGGCAACTGTCTCAATAGCACCTCATCAAAGAGGTGGTGTGTCGGGTAGTCACCTTCCCGGGTGTAGGGCACATGCACAGTAATCACATCGGCCTGCAGCACTTCATCGAGCGAGACAAAGTCATCGTGGCCGCCCTGCGCCTGCAGCGGCGGGTCATTAACTACACAGCGCATACCCAGTGCAGCGAGTTTCTTGCGGACGCGGGAACCAACATTGCCACAGCCGATGATGCCAACGGTTTTACCCGCCAGCGCAAAATCCTTGCGCTCGGCAAGCACCAGCAGCGCACTGACCACATATTCCGCCGCAGAGGTCGCATTACAACCGGGCGCGGTTGCAAACCCGATACCCTGCTGCTGTAAATATGCCCGGTCTACATGATCAAAACCGATGGTTGCAGACCCGACAAAACGCACAGAGGAGTATTCCAGCAAGGCCTGGTCAACAGCGGTTACGGAACGCACCAGCAGGATATCGGCATCACGCAATTGTTCCGGCTGCATGCTGCGCCCGGGGAGCAACGTCACCTCACCCAGGGAGGCAAAGGCTTCTTTTACGCAGGGGATATTTTCATCAGCGATTATTTTCATGGGTCAGGTGCGTAATGATTGATGGGTGCGTCGCTGCGCTCCTTCACCCAT
>DMKK01000007.1:2258-6844 GCA_003454335.1 Gammaproteobacteria bacterium
CATCACCTGGCCGACAAAAAAGCCAAACAGTTTTTGCTGGCCACCCCGGTACTGTTCGATTTGTTTCGGGTTATTGTCCAGCACTTCCCTGATAATGCCCTCAATGGCAGATGAATCCGATATTTGCTTCAGACCCTGCTGCTCGATAACCTCGTCGGCACTGCCCTCACCATTCCACATCGCCTCAAATACCTGCTTGGCGATCTTGCCGGAAATCGTGCCATCCTCAATGCGCTGTAACATGGCACCCAGGGCAACGGCAGTCACCGGACTGTCGGCAATATCACGGTCACTCTTGTTCAGGGCACCGGACAGTTCGCCCATTACCCAGTTGGCACTTAACTTGCCCTGTCCGCCCGTGGCCGTGACGACTTCCTCAAAATAATCAGCCAGCTCACGCGCGGCCGTTAACACACCGGCGTCATACTCTGACAGGCCATGTTCACTGACAAAACGTGCCTTCCTGGCATCCGGCAGTTCCGGCAATGTGTTCCTGACCGCTTCGATAAAATCGGCGTCAATCTCAACGGGCAGCAGATCCGGATCCGGAAAATAGCGATAGTCGTTCGCCTCTTCCTTGGAACGCATCGGGCGGGTTTCATGCTTGTCCGGATCAAACAGGCGTGTTTCCTGCACCACGGTGCCACCTGACTCGATCAACATAATCTGGCGTTCGACCTCCAGGTTGATCGCCTGCTCGACGAAGCGGAAGGAATTAATATTCTTGATCTCGGCACGCGTCCCGAATTCTTCCTGCCCCTGCGGCCGCACCGACACATTCGCATCACAGCGAAACGAACCTTCCTGCATATTACCGTCACTGATTTCAAGATAGCGAACCAGCGAATGAATCTTGCGCATGTACGCAACCGCTTCTTTTGCCGAGCGCATTTCCGGCTCCGACACAATCTCCAGCAGAGGGGTACCGGCGCGATTCAAATCGATACCGGTCATGCCCTGAAAACTTCCATGCAGGGATTTGCCGGCATCTTCCTCCAGGTGCGCACGAGTGATACCGATACGTTTGGTCACCCCGTCATCCAGATCGATATCAAGATAGCCACCGTGAACGATGGGCAAGGCCAGCTGGCTGATCTGGTAACCCTTGGGAAGATCAGGATAAAAATAGTTTTTTCGATCAAAGACCGAGCGCGTCGCGACCGTGGAGTGCGTTGCCAGCCCGAACCTTGCGGCCAGGCGCACGACTTCTGCATTCAGCACCGGCAACACCCCCGGCAGGCCGAGATCCACCGCACATGCCTGCGTGTTGGGCTCCGCACCGTAAGTCGTCGAGGCCCCGGAAAAGATTTTGCTCGAAGTAGCAAGCTGGGCATGAATCTCCAGCCCGATAACCGTTTCCCATTCCATTATGCAAACCCCTGCGGGGAACGTGCATGCCAGTCAGTCGCCTGCTGAAACCGGTGCGCGACATTCAACAACTTTGCTTCTGCAAAGTGATTCCCCGTGATATGCAAACCAACCGGCAGATCAGCGGAAAATCCCGCCGGAATCGACATCGCCGGCAAGCCGGCCAGATTCACTGCAATCGTATAAATATCGGACAGGTACATACTGACCGGATCATCGGCCTTCTCGCCCAGCTTGAAGGCCACTGACGGTGTCGTCGGCCCCATGATGACGTCAACCTGTTCGAAGGCCTGCAAAAAATCGTCACGAATCAGGCGCCGCACCTTTTGCGCCTGCAGGTAGTAGGCGTCGTAGTAACCGGCGGAGAGTGCATAGGTGCCAATCAGGATGCGGCGTTTAACTTCATCACCAAAACCCTCGCCACGTGAGCGCGTGTACAGATCTTCCAGGTCTTTGGGATCACGGGCACGGTAACCGAAACGCACTCCGTCAAAACGTGACAGGTTGGATGAACATTCTGCCGGGGCGACGACATAATAGGCCGGCACAGAAAGGTGTGTGTGCGGCAACGTTATATCAATGATAGTGGCACCCAGCTTGCGGTACTCTGTCAACGCCGCCTCAATGACGGCGGCAACCCCTGCATCCAGCCCTTCACCAAAGTATTCCTTTGGCAGACCAATCTTTAGCCCCTGCAGGGGGACATCCAGGTCACGCCGGTAATCATCGACCGGCCGGTCGACACTGGTTGAATCACGACGGTCGAAACCGGCCATCGCGCCCAGCATGACAGCGGCATCGGCGGCTGTGCGGGTAAAGGTGCCACCCTGGTCAAGACTGGAGGCAAAGGCGATCATGCCGTAACGGGACACCCGGCCATAGGTGGGCTTCAAACCGGTAATCCCGCACAGCGCCGCCGGCTGTCGAATGGAACCGCCCGTGTCCGTGCCGGTGCCTGCCGGGACCAGCCGCGCCGCTACTGCCGCGGCCGAACCACCGGATGACCCACCGGGAACCCTGGCAGCGTCCCAGGGATTCTTCACCGCCCCATAGAAGCTGGTTTCATTGGAAGACCCCATGGCAAATTCATCCATATTGGTCTTGCCGACCATGACCGCACCAGCTTCAAGTAATTTCTCTGTTACCGTCGCATCATACGGAGAAATAAAGTTATCTAGCATCATCGACCCGCAACTGGTCTTCACCCCGCGGGTGCAGAATATATCCTTGTGGGCAAACGGAATGCCGGTCAGCGGCCCGGCATTGCCAGCCTTGATGCGCGCATCCGCTGCCTTTGCGGCCGCCAGCGCCTGCGCTTCGACAACCGTTACAAAGCTGTTGAGCTCACCATCATATTGGCTGATCCGCGCCAGACAGGCGCGCGTGAGTTCTTCACTGGAAAAGCTGCCCTGCAGCATTCCCGCAGATAATTCGACAAGAGTTTTCTGGTGCATAGATCCAATCCGGACAACAAAAACGATAGTGGGCTATTCAATTACCTGCGGTACAAGATAAAGACCGGATTCGGTCTCCGGTGCAACCTGCTGGAAGTTCTCGCGATTGTCAGCTTCAGTAACTTCATCTGCACGCAGACGCTGGGTCGCTTCCAGTGGATGTGCCAGCGGCTCCACGCCAGCCGTATCCACGGCATTCAACTGCTCGACAAATGCCAGGATATCCGACAGGTTCCGGGAATACTCCGGAATATCGTCGGCGTTAATTCCAAGCCTTGCCAGGTGGGCAATTTTCCTGATCTCCGGGGCGTCAAGCGCCATGGTAACTCCGTCGTTAGTTGAACGCGGCGCAACGGTAGCACAATCGATAATGAAGAACATCTCTGCCCGGCAAGGATGGCAGCCTTCTCATGGTAACGATTTCCACCGTATTTCCTTGCTCCAAACGTTCCTCATTGTTAGATTACCCGCTTCCTTTTTGACGGACCTACACGGATCAGTACTTAATGTTCATTAAAAGCCTGTTCGGGATGTTTTCCAACGACCTGTCCATTGACCTGGGCACTGCTAACACACTGATTTATGTACGTGGACAAGGCATCGTGCTGAATGAACCCTCGGTGGTCGCCATTCGTCAGGACCGGGGACCGGGCGGACCCAAGAGCATTGCGGCCGTTGGTTCCGAGGCAAAACTGATGCTGGGACGCACGCCCGGCAATATCACGGCCATCCGTCCACTGAAAGACGGCGTCATCGCCGACTTCACGATTACGGAAAAAATGCTGCAGCATTTCATCCACAAAGTGCATGAGGCGCGTTTTTTCAAACCCAGCCCACGGGTGCTGATCTGCGTGCCCTGCGGCTCTACCCAGGTGGAGCGCCGCGCCATCCGCGAATCGGCCGCCGGTGCCGGTGCCCGCGAGGTCTATTTAATAGAAGAACCCATGGCAGCAGCAATCGGTGCCGGCATGCCGGTGGACGAGGCACGCGGCTCCATGGTGCTGGACATCGGTGGTGGTACTTCAGAAGTCGCCGTTATCTCATTGAATGGTATTGTCTATTCCTCATCAGTACGCATAGGTGGCGACCGTTTTGATGATGCCGTTATCAATTATGTCAGACGTAACTACGGTACCCTGATCGGCGAGGCGACAGCCGAGCGCATCAAGCACGCCATCGGTTCAGCCTACCCCGGCAACGAGGTTAGCGAACTGGAAGTCAAGGGACGCAACCTGTCCCAGGGCATTCCGCGCAGCTTCACCCTGAACAGCAACGAGATCCTTGAAGCATTGCAGGAACCACTGGCCGGTATTGTCGGGGCGGTCAAGACTGCCCTGGAACAAACTCCGCCGGAACTCGGTGCCGATGTGGCCGAGCGCGGCATCGTACTGACAGGTGGCGGCGCCCTGCTGCGGGACATTGACAAGTTACTGATGGAAGAAACCGGCCTGCCGGTGGTGGTCGCGGATGACCCGCTCACCTGCGTGGCACGCGGTGGCGGCCGCGCCCTGGAATTATTCGACGAGCGCGGCGGCGACGTATTCACCGTCGAATAAAACCAGCACACCGGCTACCCGTTCTATATTTTAATAGCCACGGAATCCACGGAAAAACACGGAAAAATAAAATCTTAAAAACCTATAATTACTTCCCCCCATCATCCCGGATCTCCGCTTTGCTCAAACAGGAATGACAGATCAATCAGGATTCTTCCAGGGAAATATTTTGTTATTTTTTATTTTTTCGTGTTTTTCCGTGGATTCC
>DMKK01000124.1 GCA_003454335.1 Gammaproteobacteria bacterium
AATTGACCTGTCCGGTGCGGCGGCAAAGCAAGTCGGCATGATTGATGATGGTCACGGCCCGGTCAAACTGGAGATCTTGTGAGTCACGATCACTGCAATCTCTGTTGGGATAATCAAGGCGAATAGTGCAGGGATTCAGCATGACGTCTACTTGTTTTGTGCATGGGTGCAGAGAGATTGAAGCACAGCATGTAATGCAACAGCTAACCCGGACTTCTCATTCGTCGACACGACCGGGTGAGAAATCCGGGCCAGGCTGGCTTCTCGTTAGCCTTATTCTTGCGCTCTTTTTCGGGGCTCCGTATACCTGTGCTGCACAAGCGGACCGCCTGTCTGCTGAGATCAGCAATGCCGAGCTGGAGCAGCGCCTGAAATTTATCGAAACACGCCTGGCCGGGCAAACCCCCGATGCCAGGTACTGGCAATATGGCTGGACGGGTTTTCATGCCGTCAGCGCCGCGGCACAGGGCGTTCTGGCTTTGGATGCCAATGACAGTGATGATGAAGTCAATTATCTTGTCGGTGCTGTGAAATCGACAGGTGCGCTGGCGCAGATGTTGATCATGCCATTGCCAGCTGTTCAAAGTGCAGCCCGGTTTCAGGGGTTGCCAGCCCAAAGCCGCGAAGAGCGGTTCCAAAAACTCATGCAGGGTGAAGCACTGCTGCATGAGAATGCCGGCCGCGCTGTTACGCGTTCCAGCTGGAAGCGCCACCTTATCGGTATCGGCGTAAACCTGTTCGGGGGTGTTGCGATAGCTGCCTTTGGCGACAGCAGCGATGCGGTTACATCAACCCTGCTGGGTATCGCGGTAAGCGAAGCGAGCATCTGGACCGAGCCGTCGCGTGCCGTTAATGATCTGAATGACTACCAAAACAACAAGTGGATGGCGCGGAAAACCAGTGAAGTCAGCTGGCATGTTGTTCCCCTGGCCAGGCGCGTAGAGGTGAATATCAGATTCTGACCCCGGTGTTCGGGTGGGTCAGGTGGTGTTTCGATTTGCCCTAACTGCCGCTCTCAATCCACTTGCGAATCCGGTTGGAGTCGCCAAAGGGTGTCAGCTTGCCAAAGGAGTTGAGCAGTACGATGGTGAGTGGCTCGTCGTCAATCTCGGTCTGCATCACGAGGCAGCGTCCGGACTCGTTGAGGTAACCGGTCTTGCTGAGCTGGATGTCCCAGGCTTTGTTTTTCAGCAGGCGGTTGGTGTTATTGTATCTGAGTTCACCGCGGCCCTTGTATGGCCTGACGCTGGCAGAACGGGTGGTGGTGGTATTACGAATGAGCGGGTAGGACATGGCAGCGCGCACCATTTTGGCGGTGTCATGAGCGGAGGCGACATTGCCCGGATCGAGACCGGCGGGGTCCTTGAAATGACTGGACTGCATGCCAAGCGCGTCGGCCTTTTTATTCATGGCCTCGACAAATGCCGCTTTACCCTGAGGCCAGGTGCGGGCGAGGGCATTGGCCGCCCGGTTTTCAGATGACATTAGCGCGAGCTGCAGCATCTGTTTACGTGTCAGTGCGGCGCCGTACTTCAGGCGCGAACCGGTCAACTGTATCAGGTCCCGGTCATCTTTGGTGATGGCGATCTTTTCCTGTAAATCCAGGCCGCTATCCAGGATAACCATCGCAGTCATCAGTTTGGTAATCGAGGCGATTGGTCGGGGTTCACCCACCTGTTTGGAATAGATTTCCTCGCCATTTTGGTCCAGCACCAGCGCGGCGGCCGATTTGAGCTTCAGCTTTTTCGGGTTTAGCGTGTTCCAGTGAGGTGTTGTGGTGGTGTGCGCGGGTGGGCTGGCGGGTTCCAGTTTTGCCAGTTGTAGCGGGGTATCCGCGGCAATGCCGATTCCTGCGAACAGGATGAGTGACAGACAGCTGGGGAGGAGAATGCTTTTCATAATCAACATTTTTATCTATCGACCAATTTTATGTGTACCTTGAGGGAGATGCGTTTAAATTGCAATGCATTGCTTGTTAGCAGAACGGTCGAATTCATTCGACCAGTGGTGTTTTGTCGCGATTTGCCTCTTTGATCAGGGGAAGAGTCATAAAATATAAAATACCCGGAAATTGTCACGGGTGAATTCCAACGGTAAACTTCCCCGCCATCTTGCTGCTGTGTGCAGCGCACCCATTAACACTGAATTATGAAGAGAAGAGAGTGGTGACTATGCAAGAGCAGGAGCGTAAGGAGCGGCGGCGGAAGCTTTTCCGGTTGCTGGTTATCTATCCGGCGGTCTGGATCATCGTCAGCGTGATTCTTTTTTACGTGACCAGGATTGGCTAACCGGGGAACAGCTTCCGGTCGTTGCTTTGTACCCGCTTGCTCGCAAGATAAAAGTATACCCCGGGCTAAACGCAGCGCCTGGCGAACCAGATGAAGTGCCGTGCTCCCTTTGATCCATGCGCACGGACCCGCACTTCATCCACCTCGAACCCCACCTTTCGCAGTCGTTGTAAAAAGTCTTTATCAGGGCCGGCTGACCACACAGCCAGTATCCCCTGGGGACGCAGTGCCGCGTATGCCTCGCTCAACCCGTTTATACTATAGAGCCAGTCGTTCTCTTTGCGAGTGAGTCCCTCTGGACCGTTGTCCACGTCCAGTAAGATAGCATCGTAAGTTTGCTGCGCGGCTGTGAGAATGCGAGCGACATCCACCTCGCGCACCGTCACCCGCGGGTCAAGGAGCGGCTGACCGGCGTGTTCCCCAAGCGGTCCCCTGTTCCACGCCACTACTGCCGGCACTAATTCTGCCACCACCACCTGCGCCTGATTGCCGATATGCCGGAGCGTCGCGGCCAGGGTAAACCCCATGCCCAATCCCCCGATGAGCAGTTGTGGTTTTTTGCAATACACCAGCCTGGTACAGGTATGTTCCGCCAGCGCATCTTCTGAGCCATGGACACGGCTGTTCATCAGTTCGCCACGGCCCACGATTTTGATCGAGAATTCATCGCCCCGCTGATACAGGGACAGTTCCCCGCCGTTGCCGGGCACTGGTGCGCTATCGAGCAAAACCCAGGGAGTCATAAATGTATCAAACGGCTGGCTTGGGTGC
>DMKK01000224.1 GCA_003454335.1 Gammaproteobacteria bacterium
GCAGCGCCGGTTCTTTGAGAAGGTGTTACCTCCAGGTAATGTCATTGTGTGAGGATTAACAATGTTAATCAGAAAGCTAGCAATTATAAGTCTTCTGTCCGGGTGCATGGTGTGTTCCGGTGTGATGGCACAGGGAGCGGCTGAATCTGTCATTACCGTTCCAAGCATTCCGGTTGGAGCAGCAGTGTCCCTCGGCGGGACTGTTGTTCCCTACAAGGATGTTACCTTTTCTGCGCAGATTCCAGGCCGTATCGAAAGTATTGCCGGCGAAGAAGGCGACCACTTCAAAACCGGGGCTGAAATAATTGCTATCAATGATGATGACTTGCTGGCACAGCGCCGGTCTGCCTGGGCAAACCTGGCGAATGCCGAGGCCGCTCTGCGCAATGCCGGTGTGCAGTACAACAGGGAAATTATCTCCCCCTATGGCGGTGAAGCGAATGATTCCATGGGCGGTATGGGCTCCATGATGAAGAGTTTCACCAACCCCATGCAAGGCATGATGGGGAGCGGTTCTACTCCCGCTCTGGATCGTTATGCCCAACGGTATCAATACGGCACACAGCTGGAGCAGGCACGTGGCCAGATTGTTGCCGCCCGTTCGGCGATTGAGAAAATCGATACTAAAATTCGTGATGCAAAGTCGGTTGCCCCCTTTGATGGCGTGATTACCAAGAAACTGGTCGAGGTCGGTGACCCGGTGCAGCCTGGCCAGCCACTGCTGATGTATGCCGATGTGTCCAAGCTGCAGATCAAACTCGAGGTCCCGGCGCGCCTCATGCCGGGGGTCAAGAAGGGCATGGTTTTTCCGGCCAGACTGGATGTGGGCGATGTGGACATCCAGGCCAAGGTTGTACAGGTCTTTCCGATTGCCGATCCGGATCGGCATACGGTGACAGTTAAACTGGACCTGCCACAGGGTATACCGGGTGGTGCCGGCATGTATGCGGAAGTCATGATTAATGATGTCAATGCCAATGTGCGTGAGTTGCCGGTTGTCCCCAGGGCTGCACTGGTCTGGCGCGGCAGTCTGCCCGGCGTCTATGTCATGAACGCGAACAATCAGCGTGAGCTGCGGCTGGTAAGAACCGGCGATGATGTGGGGGCTGACGGTGTGGCCATTCTATCCGGATTGCGTGCCGGGGAGCGTGTCGTTGTCAAGGGGAGTAGCCCCGTTCAGCCAAACAGCGCATGGCAATAATTCACAACGGTCATCTCTGCAAGTGGAATGCAGGCATGCGCCCCTGAACACGCTGAAACAGCAGTCAGTACGGAATAACGACAAGCACAAACAGCACCTGTACCAAACCAACGTACAGTAAGAAGGTGGGATAAAGCATGGCTGACGAACAAAAGAACTTTTCTACCCCGTTCAATTACGATGCCCATTCACTGGGTATAGCGGGTAGAACGGCACGGTTGTTTATTACCTCCCCGGTGACACCAATGATCCTGTTGGTGGCACTGTTCGTCGGTCTGATCGGCCTTATGTTTACCCCCCGCCAGGAAGACCCGCAGATCTCGGTACCGATGATCGACATTTTTGTCCAGTATCCGGGGGCCTCGGCAGAACAGGTAGCCAGCCTGGTGACCGAGCCACTAGAACGCATCCTGATGGAAATTCCGGGTGTGCGCCATACCTATACGGCCTCCGAGCGTGGTCGTGCCATGGCCACGGTGCGTTTCAAGGTGGGCGAGGAGATGGGGGCCTCTATTGTCAAGGTGCATGACAAGCTGCAGTCCAACATGGACAAGATCCCGCCGGATGTCTCGCAACCCCTGGTCAAACCGGTGGGTGTTGATGACGTCCCGGTGGTTACGCTGACCCTGTGGTCGAAGGATGTGGATGACGGCGCCCTGCGGCTGCTTGCGCTGGACCTGTTGCAGCGTCTCGGCGAGGTAAAGGATGTCGGCAAGGGATTTATCGTGGGTGGCAGGGAAGACCAGGTCAAGGTCGAGGTGATGCCCGAGCGTCTGTCAGGTTACGGCATCAGTCTGCAGCAGGTTGCACAAACCATCCAGACTGCAAATTCCGAAAAGACGGCTGGTGACCTTGAATCCGGTGGCTTGTCATTCGCTGTGCGCACGGGCTCGTTCCTTACCAACGCCAAGGAGATTGGTCGCCTGGTGATTGCTATCCGGCAAGGCGCTCCTGTCTATGTACGGGATGTTGCTCGGGTTTCACAGGCGCCTTCAGACCCCAAGCAGATGGTTAGCATTTTTACCGGCCCGGCGTACGAGGGAGACACCGGGACTGCTGACGGCTATCCTGCAGTCACCGTTGCCATTGCCAAGAAGGAAGGCTCCAATGGCGTCAAGGTGGCCCAATCGGTCCTGGCAAGGGTTGAGGCACTCAAGGGCGACCTGATCCCCTCCAATGTCAATATCACCGTGACCCGTGATTACGGCAAATCGGCGAATGACAAGGTCAACGAATTATTGCAGGCCATGCTGGAAGCGTGCGTTATCGTTTCGATATTGTGCCTGATTGGCCTGGGTGCGCGTGCAGCGTTTGTAGTTATTGCGGTTATCCCGGTCGTCATTCTGCTGACGATCTGGTGGGCCATGATGATCGACTACACTATTGACCGTGTCAGCCTGTTTGCGCTGATTTTCTCCATCGGTATTCTCGTCGATGACGCAACCGTGGTCGTTGAAAATATATTCAGACATTGGCTGGAAAAGGGTAAAACCAGCGTCGCACTTGCTATTGACGCGGTTCGCGAGGTGGGAAACCCGACCATTCTTGCAACGTTTACCATTATTGCTGCCTTGTTACCTATGGGCTGGGTGAGTGGCCTGATGGGACCCTATATGCGGCCGATCCCGGTACTGGGGTCCTCGGCCATGTTCTTCTCCCTGATCGCCGCATTTATCTTTACACCCTGGATGGCAGTGAAAGTCGCCCCCAGGCTGGAAGCCCTGAGGAAGGCTGAAGTAAAGGAAAAGCGGGCGCATGAACGCATCAGCAAATTTTACCGGCCGATCATCATGCCGCTGATCAATAACAGGAAGCTGGGCCTGATCTTCCTGTTCAGTATTATTGGTATCACCGCGGCACTGTGTGCCACGTTCTATACGCAGCATGTCGCTGTGAAGATGCTGCCCTTTGATAACAAGCCCGAATTTTCAGTGGTTGTAAACATGCCGGAAGGTACGGCCATGCCGGATACGGCCAACGTAATAATGCAGTTGGCAGAGACCGTTCGGGGAATACCCGAGGTGACCGCAGTGGTGACCTATACGGGGACTGCGCAGCCGTTTAATTTCAACGGCATGGTGCGTCATTACTATCTCCGCCAGCGTGCCTGGGAAGGCGATCTGCTCGTCATGTTGAAGGATAAAAATGACCGTGAACGCGGCAGTCACGCCATCGCGGTTGAGGCGCGTGCAATGCTCAAGCCCATTGCCGATCGTCTGGGTGCACGTATCGCCGTGGTGGAAATGCCCCCCGGTCCGCCGGTGCTGAACACGATTGTTGCCGAGGTCCATGGCCCGGATGCCGTAACACGACGCAAGGCTGCCGCCGAACTGGTGTCCATGTTCGAGCAGGTGGAAGATGTTGTTGATGTGGACAGTTACATGGCTGAGCCCTATGAATACTGGCGCTTCGATGT
>DMKK01000060.1 GCA_003454335.1 Gammaproteobacteria bacterium
ACCTGGCATCTACGAATACCCCTTCGGCGTCACGGTCAAACAGATTCTCGAGGACTGCGGCGCAACAGATACGCAGGCGGTGCAGATTGCGGGCGCGGCCGGCACCACCCTGCCAGCGGCAGATGCCGGGCGCTGCATCGCATTCGAGGACGTTTCTACCGGCGGCTCGTTCATGGTATTCAACAACAATCGCGAACTACTCGACATGGTGCAGAACTTTGCGCATTTCTTCGTGCACGAAAGCTGCGGTTTCTGCACACCCTGCCGCGTCGGTGGCTCGTTGCTGAAAGACCTGGTCGACAAGCTCGTCAACGGTCACGCCACGCAATACGACATCGCTGAAATGAAACAGATCGGCGCACTCATGCAACAGGCCAGCCACTGCGGCCTTGGCACCACCGCGCCTAATCCGGTGCTCGACCTGCTAAACCGCTTTCCGCAGCTGGTTGAAAACCGGCTTGCCCACAGCAGCTACGAGCCAGCGTTCGATCTCGACGCTGCCCTGCAGGAAGCACGGGACATCACCGGCCGTGATGACGCCGACGCTCACATCGGGACCTGACAAAAGCAGACAGATCAGGACTCTGCCGTAAACCCAAAAGCTTTATCGTGCACATACACCAGCTTGCATGCATCGATATATTTTGCATCGTGAATTCGCCCGGCACCGATATAGCCGGTATCTCCCTTGTTCAGGATTACGACCTCCCCCTCCGGAACTAGCCCGTCTGCCGTGCGGGTAAAAAACTGAATCGCCATCTTGCCTTCTACCACGACGGTCATGTCATCGCCCGGATGAGAGTGCGGCGGCTCTTCGCTGCCGGCTTCCCATTGTTCCAGCATTACCTCAACACCGTCCGGGTTGGCGGGGACGGTTGTTCTCAGGGTAAAGCCCTCCGGGGTATCCGGAATAGTAATGTGATTTTTCCAGATGGCGCTTGTGGATGCTGACATATCTGACTCCTGTTTGTTTGTGGACATAGAAAATGTTTTTTACTGTATCTGCCTGGTAATTTAATAACATGGTCTTTTTACATATGCATTGAATCGTACCGTACAACTGCGAATTTTATGTGGATTGCGACAACCAGATAACCAGCGGCAATGTCATAATCGCCCCGAGCACCTGCAGGGTAATCAGGTTGGCCATCAACGGCGCATCCCCCCCCATTTGCTTCGCCAGCACAAATGATGAGGCGGCGGTTGGCACGGCTGCTGCCAGCATGGCAACGGTGCGCGGCATCCCCTCGACACCAAACAGCAGGCAGCCGGTAAACATCAGGGCCGGCATCCCCAGCAGCCGTAACAAGGCACCGAAGATAACCAGGCCACGGTGATCACGAATGCCGCTGATATGGATACCGGCACCGACCGTTAACAGGCCGATCCCCAGCGCGCCACTGCCGATAATATCGGCAGCATTATAGAGCAGGGGTGCCAGCCCCAGACCACTGATATTCAGCATGGCACCGAGCGCAGAGGCAATGATAAACGGATTTTTCAGCAGCTTGACAAATGCACCCGACAGATCACCTTCTGCATCACCATAATGCGCTAACACCATGACATTAATAATATTTAACAAGGGAATAATAATAGCCATGGTCACTGCCATATAGGCCACCCCCTCATCCCCGAGTAGCAGGCCAACGATCGACAGGGCAATAAACCCGTGCCACCGGGTTGCCCCTTGCACCAGGCTGGTGAAGGCCGCACGCGAGACGTTGAAGTAGCGCTGCAATACCGGGTATGCAAGCAGCAGCAACACGGTCATGACAAGAATCGCGAATACCAGGGCACCTGAAAAACGCGCGATTTCTGCCGAACCAATTTCCGCCACAGCCAGCGTTTTTACCAGCAAGACCGGGAACAACACGAAATAACACAGGTTCTCCAGCCCCTGCCAGGCTGACGCATCAAGCACGCTACGATGACGCAGAAAATAGCCGAGCGCGATAACCATAAACACCGGCAGCAGCGCAGAGATAACAAGCAGCATATTATGATTTTCTCAACCGATGAGCGTGCCAGCAAGGCGCCAGCGCCAGCACCCCCTCCGCAACCCTGGTGCAGTCGCCACTGAACCCTGGCTCGCCATCACGCCAGTTGCGACACAGAATCGCGTTCGCTTTATTAAATAGAGTCATTGAGTACATAAGTTGACCTGCAGTACACTCTGTCCTGGCAAGGCGGCTGCTCGCTGGCTTAACTGATTGTGCGCACCACCGTTATGCCAGAATGCGCGCCCTTTTTCTATACTACCGGTGAGAAATCCGGGCCAGGAACCTGTCGGACATGAGCGAAATTAAAACATTCAGGCTCGACGGTGTTGCCATCGAATTCAAGGACGGCGACACCATTATGGATGCCGCGCTGCGGGCCGGCGCCTACATACCGCACCTGTGCCATAACCCCGAATTCACACCGCACGGCAGTTGCCGCGTGTGCCTCGTCGAGGTCAGCGGCCGCCGGGTTTCTGCCTGTACCCAGCCGGCAGCCACAGGACTCGACGTGGACAACAGTTCCGGGGCCATTGTCGAGGAGCGGCGCAACTTGCTGCAGATGCTGTTCGTCGAGGGCAACCATGTTTGTCCCGGCTGCGAAAAAAGTGGCGCCTGCCAGCTGCAGGCAGTGGCCTATTACACCGGCATGCTGTCGCCCCACTACACCCATTTTTTCCCGCAACGCTCCGTGGATGCGTCGCACCCGGATACCATGATTGATTTCAATCGCTGCATCCTGTGCGAGTTGTGCGTGCGCGCCAGCCGCGACATTGACCGCAAGCACGTGTTCTCGATCAGCGGCCGCGGCATTGGCAGTCACCTGACAATCAACTCGCCCGGCGGCAAACTCGGCGACAGCACGTTCGCCGCTACCGACAAGGCCGCCCGGGTCTGCCCGGTCGGTGCGATCCTGCCCAAGCACCGTGGTTATGAGCAACCCATCGGCGAACGCCTGTATGACAGGCTGCCGGTCAGCATTGTCGGCGATGTCGCTGCACACGAATCCGGCGACCAGGGCGACGAACATGACTGACAAGATCAGGGTTTCAACCGCAACACTCTGCGGCTGCTTCGGCTGCCACATGTCGCTGCTGGATATCGACGAACGCATCCTTGAGCTGGTGCAGCTGGTGGAGTTCGACCGTTCACCAATCACCGACATCAAGACGGTGGGTGATTGCGACATCGGCCTCATCGAGGGCGGCGTTGCCAATGCGGAAAACGTTGAAGTACTGCGCGATTTCCGCAAGCATTGCAAGGTGCTGGTGGCGGTGGGTGCCTGCGCGGTGAACGGCGGCATTCCGGCAATGCGCAACACATTCGAACTGAAGGAATGCCTCGAAGAGGCCTACATCGACGGCATCGGTGTCGCCAACCCGCAAATACCGAACGACCCGGAAATCCCGATGCTGCTGAACAAGGTGCACCCGATTCACGAGGTGGTCAAGGTTGACTATTTCCTGCCCGGCTGCCCGCCATCGGCGGATGCGATCTGGACGTTCCTGACCGAACTGATCGAGGGACGGCCGGTCAGCTTTCCTTATGAACAGATTCATTATGACTAAGAATTGAGGCAATGGCCGCAGGATGTGCTGAGGAACGAAGCTTCCGCGTCCTGCTCACTACATACGATTAAGAGAGACACAGTAATGCCAGCAAACCTCGAAACTGCCGACAACCCGGAAAAACTCGAACGCATCGTGATCGAGCCGCTGACCCGCGTTGAAGGTCATGGCAAGGTCACGCTGTTGCAGGATGAGAACCTGCGCATCAAGCAGGCGCGGCTGCACATCGTCGAATTCCGTGGCTTCGAAAAATTTATCCAGGGCAGACCCTACTGGGAGTTGCCGGTGCTGGTACAGCGCCTGTGTGGCATCTGCCCGGTCAGCCACCACCTTGCCGCGGCCAAGGCCACCGACATGCTGGTCGGCACAACACAGCTGACACCGACGGCCGAGAAGATCCGTCGCCTGATGCACTACGGCCAAACCCTGCAGTCACACGCCTTGCATTTTTTCCACCTGTGCTCACCTGATCTGCTGTTCGGTTTTGATGACGACATCCGCCATCGAAACATTGTCGGGGTTATCGAGGACAACCCGGACATTGCCAAACAGGGCGTGTTGTTGCGCAAGTACGGCCAGGAAGTCATTCGCCTCACCGCCGGCAAACGCATTCACGGCACCGGGGCGATCCCGGGTGGTGTCAACAAGTCGCTGAACCGCGAAGAAATCGCATACCTGCAAAAAGACATCGAGCAGATAGTGCAGTGGGGCCAGGACGCGGTTGAACTGATCAAGCGCATCTTCTTCGAACAACTCGATTACCACATGGCCTTCGCCGCCATCGATACCAACATGCTGAGCATGATCGGCCCAAATGGTGAATTTGACATCTACCACGGCGGACTGCGTGCGAAGGATGCAGACGGCGGTATGATTTTCGACCACCGCGATTACACCTGCTACAGCGATTTCATCCGCGAAGGGGTGAAGAACTGGAGCTACATGAAGTTTCCGTTCATCGAGGCCCTTGGCGCGGAAAATGGCTGGTATCGGGTCGGGCCGCTGGCACGCGTGAACAACTGTGATTACTTCAGCACACCACTGGCCGAACAGCAGCGCAAACACTTCATGGAAGCCGGTCACGGCCGGCCCGTGCATGCCTCGCTCGCGTTCCACTGGGCGCGCCTGATCGAACTGCTGTACTGCACCGAGGCCATCAGGGAACTGCTGCTGGACCCCGACATCAGTGGCACAGATTTGCTCAACAGGGGGGAACTGCAGAACTGCGGCATCGGCGTGCTCGAAGCGCCGCGCGGCACGCTGTTTCACCACTACGAGATCGATGCTGACGGCATCGTCAACAAGGCCAACCTGATCGTCTCCACCACTAACAACAACCAGGCAATGAACGAATCCATTCGCCAGGTCGCGAGCATGTACCTCGACGGCAAGCAGCTAACCGAACCGCTGCTGAACCAGATCGAGGTCGCGATTCGTGCCTACGATCCCTGCCTGTCATGCGCCACGCACGCGATGGGCAAGATGCCACTGGAAGTCATCCTGGTCAACGAGAAAGAAGAAGTCATCGACCGGCTCGAGAAACGGGTTACGGGCGAAATACGGCGTACATTCCCCTGACCTGTAGGAGCGCCGTCGCCTACAGGGAT
>DMKK01000299.1:0-2594 GCA_003454335.1 Gammaproteobacteria bacterium
CTGTTGCAGGTGCTGGATGACGGGCGACTCACGGATGGCCAGGGGCGGACCGTTGACTTCCGCAATACCGTTATTGTCATGACCTCGAATCTGGGCAGCCAGAGGATCCAGGAGATGTCGGGGGAAGAAAATTACGAGGCCATGAAGGCGGCCGTCATGGAAATTGTCGGTGGTCACTTTCGGCCGGAGTTTATCAACCGGATTGACGATGTAGTGGTGTTTCATCCGCTGGGTCGGGAAGAGATCCGTGCGATTGCCGGTTTGCAAATCGATATTCTGCGTGCCCGCTTGCTGGAGCGCGATATCAGTCTGGAACTCACCGACGCCGCCTTGGATTTGATTGGTGAAGCCGGTTTTGATCCGGTGTATGGCGCCCGGCCGTTAAAGCGCGCCATCCAGAGCCAGCTTGAGAATCCGCTGGCCCAGGAAATTCTGGCCGGACGATACGGGCCCGGCAGTACGGTGAAGGTAGATGCCGAGGGTGATGATTTGGTGTTCGCAGCCGGGGCGGAAGCCAGCGCCTCAGTTGCTTGAAATAGCTGTGCATTCCGGTCTTAAATAAAGAGCTGTGGGAGCGGCGTCCTCGCCGCGATTCGCGCCGGGACGACGCTCCCACAGGATGTAGATTGCTCCCGCGACAGGTGGTTACCCGACCTTGTTGAGCACCCTGTCCAGCAGGCGGGCACTCAACACCCGTTTCAGGAACCCGAACAGGTAAGTCGGAAAGGTTACGTAGTACCGTGCCCTGGGCCGACGACTTTCAAGCGCATGAATGACCTTCTTGAGAACGGCTTCCGGGGGGAGGGTAAAGGGGACCGCCGGTCCCTGTTTGGTCAGGCGTTCTTCCATTTGCAGGTATTTGTCCCGGTAAACACTGCTGTCCGGGTTGATATTGCGCTGGTAGGCCTTGAAGGCATTTTCACGGAAGCGGCTGGCAATCGGACCGGGTTCAATCAGTGATATGTGAATGTCAGTACCTGTCAGCTCCAGTCTCAGGGTGTCGGTTAATCCTTCCAGTGCAAATTTACTGGCGTTATAGGCGCCGCGAAACCGCAATGCCACGAACCCCAGTACCGAACTGTTTTGAATGATGCGGCCATGCCCCTGGCGGCGCATAACAGGTATGACCCGGTTTGTCAGTTCGTGCCAGCCGAACAGGTTGGTTTCAAACTGTGCACGTAATACCTCGCGTGGCAGGTCTTCCACTGCACCGGGCTGGCCGTAGGCGCCATTGTTAAACAGGGCATCCAGGGTGCCGCCGGTGCGTCCAAGGATATCGTCAACAGCTACCCGGATGGAGGTCGAATCAGCCAGGTCCAGCTGCAGGCTTTCAAAGCCGGCAGCGGTCAGGCGTGCTACATCCGACCCCTTGCGTGCGGTTGCAAATACACGGTACCCCTTGTCTCGTAGCCCCTCCGCCACACTGAGACCAATGCCCGATGAGCACCCGGTAATCAATACGGATTTTCCGATCATGGCCTGTAAGTCATTGTTGTATATCCTGGTTGATATTCCCGGTGGCTGTCGACTGACTGCCAGATAATGCCGGGGCAGCCCCAAAAAGCGGGTTTGGCCTTGAATTCAAATGAAAAATGCTTGAATGGTCCGGGTGCATTACTTAGTATCATCGAATTAATACATAAATCAGAACCATAAAATTCAGAGCAGTTGCTCGTTAATCCTGGAGGGGATCGGATGAATAATAAACGTTTCTTGGTTGTCCTGGCATCAGCTTGTTTGACTTTGCTGTCCCAGTCTGTGGCAGCAAAGGGTTTTAGCTACACTTATATGGAAGGCGGTTATCGGAATATTGATGCCGACTCCGGCGAAGCCGATGGTTTTGAGGCAGGTTTTTCATTTGGGGCGATGGAATACCTGCATATTATTGGCAATTATTCCCGCCTCTGGGTAGATGACCTCGATAATGCTTCCAGTGTTGACATAGATGTCGATGAGTTCAAGATCGGTTTCGGCGGGCACTACCCCATTCTGGACAGGATGGATCTGGTTCTGGATGCCGTATACGTCGATGATCAGATTACTGGTAAAGCCAGGCCTGACGGCGCCACCAGCAAGACCAGGATAAATGACAAGGCAGAAGGTTATGAGGCCACGTTTTCGGCCCGCATACAGGCACTGAAAAAACTGGAAATGACGCCACACGTCACCTACGAGGATGTCGGTTCCGATTCAGACACCGGTTTCGGCCTGGGTCTGGTTTACAATTTCTACAAGAAATTTTCTCTCCGGATCAAGGGTACACACTTCAGTGATGACAGTACTACTGACCTGTTTATTGGAATGCGCGTGGACCTGTAAACGGTATTGTTTCGGAAATATATAGAACCCGCCAGATGGCGGGTTCTTGCCTTCAGGATGTCGGTACGGTCGCTCTCGCACATCCACGTGCTTCGCGACACTTGGACATCCTGTCCATCATCGCGTGAGGCATGGAGAAAGTGAGGCCGGGAACCGGTCGAGAGGCTGGCCTGGACCATTCCGGTAGCGATGCTTTCAACCCGGTTCGGCGGTTCCTGTCAGGTTTCCGCCAGTTGCTCATGCCACGATTCTTCCTGCTGCAGTGCCCACAGCTT
>DMKK01000299.1:2670-3749 GCA_003454335.1 Gammaproteobacteria bacterium
TCGGCATCGACAATGGTTGACAGGCGGTGCGCAATGACCAGGCTGGTATGATGTGCAGCAGCCTCGCGCAGGGCCGCCAATATGGTTTGTTCCGAATGCGAATCCAGGCTGGAAGTGGCCTCATCAAAGACCAGAATGCGCGGGTTTTTCAGCACCGCCCGTGCAATGGCAACGCGTTGCTTCTCACCGCCCGAAAGCTTCAGTCCGCGTTCACCCACAATGGTGTCATATCCCTGCGGCAGTTCCTCGATAAATGCATGGATATTCGCCACTCTGGCGGCATGCTCAATCTCACCGCGGGTCGCTGATGGTCTTGCGTAGGCGATGTTGTACAGCAGGGGTTCGTTAAACAGGACGGTGTCCTGCGGCACAATACCGATACTCTGGCGCAAGCTGTCCTGGGTGACCTGGCTGATGTCCTGGTTGTTAATAAGGATGCGTCCAGCCCCGGTTTCATAGAAACGAAACAGCAGCCGGGCCAGCGTGGATTTTCCCGAGCCACTGGGTCCGACGATCGCCATCTTCTGTCCGGGGGGAATGGTAAAGTTAATGTCATGCAGGATCGGGCGGGCCTGTTCGTATGCAAAGGAAACATGTTCAAAACAGACCTCTCCGTCACCGGGATCAAGTGGTCCGGCATCCGGCCGGTCGACAATCTCGGGTTCCCTGTTGAGTACATCGAACATCAGGTGCATGTCCGCCAGTGCGTGTTTTAACTGGCTGTAGACAATGCCCAGGAAATTTAGCGGGATAAACAGTTGCAGCAGGAAGGCGTTGACCAGTACCAGGTCACCCAGTGTCATGCTGCCGTCAACGACACCCTGTGCGGCCATTATCATGATCACTGTGACACCCGTTGCAATGATGGCCGCTTGTCCGAAATTCAGTGCAGACAGGGATGTTTGGCTCTTGACTGCCGAATTCTCCCAGCTTTTAAGGTTCTCATCATAGCGATGCAATTCATGGCCTTCATTGCCAAAGTATTTAACGGTTTCGTAATTCAGCAGGCTGTCGACGGCCTGGGTATTGGCCGCCGAATCGAACTTGTTCATGGAAATCCGGTATTTCATGCGCCATTC
>DMKK01000184.1 GCA_003454335.1 Gammaproteobacteria bacterium
TATCTTCCAGGGTTGCGGGCGTGGTATCGGTCACGGTATCCGCCAGGCCGCCGGTATGCCTGACTACCGGTACCGTGCCATAGCGCTGGCTGTAGATTTGATTCAGACCGCAGGGTTCGAATCGCGAGGGCATCAGAAACATGTCGGCACCTGCCTCGATGTGATGTGCCAGCGCTTCATCGTAGCCAATGTGCGTGCTGATATGTTGCGGGTATTTGGCTGCCGACTGGCGTATCGCGTTTTCAAGCTGACTGTCGCCGCTGCCCAGAATGATTAACTGGACACCTGCTTTAACGAGGTCGGGAACGGTGTCAATGATCAGGTCGATGCCTTTTTGTTCGACCAGCCGACTGATGGTTGCCAAGACCGGTATGCTGTGATCCACCGGCAGGGAAAAGTGCTCCTGCAGGGCCCGTTTGTTTTCGAGTTTGTGTGTCAGTGAGCGCATATTGAATTGTACCGGGATGTGCAGGTCGCGCCCCGGATTCCAGACAGCGTAATCGACACCGTTCACAATACCGGTCAGGCTGTCCTCGCGGTGGCTGATGAGTCCTTCAAGTCCATAGCCGTATTCGCTCGTCTGGATTTCCCGGGCGTAGGTGGGGCTGACCGTGGTCACCCAGTCGGCAAATACCAGTCCTCCCTTGATGAATGAAAACTGGTTATGAAATTCCATCGCTTCCATGGACCAGAAATCAGCGGGCAACTGCAGCTTTTTGAAGATCTTCCAGTCGAACAGTCCCTGGTAGGCCAGGTTATGGATGGTGAAGATAGTTGCCGGCGGTTGTGCATGGCGGCGCAGTAGCGGTGGCACCAGTCCCGTCTGCCAGTCATTGCAGTGCACGATATCCGGCTGCCAGCCGAGTTCGGCGGCATCCATTGCAATGGCCTCGATGGCGCGGCAGAAGACAGTAAAGCGTTCGGCATTGTCCGGCCAGACGGAGCCCTGTTTCATGGTGTAGGGGTTACCGCTGCGGTCAAAGTGACCGGGTGAGTCGACCAGGTACAGGGTGACCGTGCTGCCAGGCAGTTTGCCGGACAGGATACGAACCGGCTGGCTGACACCTTCCAGTGAGAGATGGGCTACCAGCGTGAACTTGCAGGGCTGCTTCAGAATGCTCTGGTAAGCCGGAATAATGACGCGGATGTCGTGGCGCAAATTGCGGATGGCGCGTGGCAGGCTGCCGGCAACATCAGCCAGTCCACCTGTTTTTATCAGGGGGTGTGCTTCAGCACTGGCAAAAAGAATCTTCATTTAGTTTGTTTGTGTCAGTATTTTGGCGAGTAGTGTATTGAATACAATGGCTTGCATTTTATAATAAACACTTTAATCTCCACACTGGTTGAGAGGTAGTGTGTCGTTTGTGTGCTTTTTATTCAAGCATACAGGCTGCCGCTTTATATAAGCCGGAATATCTACTCGGGGAGGAGTGATATGGGGGGCCGGTATGAAGCGCGGGAACCAGGAAAACGGTTCCAGTCGCGTGATGATTTTGTCAATGGTTTACGTTGCTTTAACAGTCAGGATTTTGAAGGTGCGCTGATGTTTTTCCGCACCGCCGATGACAGTGCGGAACTGGATGATACCTACCAGAGCCGCTATACCTCGTTTCATGGGTTATCACGTGTTTTTATGGGTGACCGAAACGGGGTGAAGCTCTGTCGCAAGGCCGCAGTGGGTGAGACCGGGGATGTCGAGGTGTATTACAACCTGGCAATGGCCGAACAGCGCCTGAATTTTCCTGAGAGTGCCTTGATGGCCTTGCGGCGGGGATTGAAAATTGATCCGGAGCACGTCGGGCTGCAACGCCTTAAGCAGGAGCTGTCGCGGAGTGCGCGACGTGGTGCTATTCCGGGTTTCAAGTCTGATAATGTTGTCAGCCGGCTGTTGGGCAAGTTCCTGGGGCGTACCGGTTAACCTTGTCAGAACAGGGTAAATAAAATCAGCTGCCGGCAGAGCGCATCCTTGAGTATAATGCGTCCCGGGAGTCGGCCAGGCAGTCGCTTCGCCCCTTGGGCGGGGAGGAAAGTCCGGGCTCTACAGGGCAGGGTGCCAGGTAATTCCTGGGAGGCGCGAGTCTATGGAAAGTGCCACAGAAAATATACCGCCTGTATTCGTACAGGTAAGGGTGAAATGGTGCGGTAAGAGCGCACCGCGCGGCTGGTAACAGGCGTGGCAGGGTAAACCCCACCCGGAGCAAGACCAAATAGGGGAACGTTCATGCGGCCCGCATGGTTCCCGGGTAGGTCGCTTGAGGCCTGCGGTGACGCAGTGTCCAGATGAATGGCTGTCCACGACAAAACCCGGCTTATCGGCCGGCTCCCTCTCTATTTTCCTTCGTGTTACATTGCAACACTTGTCCATGACACTTTGATATAGAGTAATGACCCTCTGGTTTAAGCGAATAGCAATTGCCGTCGTTGTTTTTGAACTTGCCTATCTGGCCCTGGTAAACCTGGCACTGCAACTGCCGGTGACCCAGACACTGCTGAACAAGATCAGGCCGGATAAATTCGAGGTCACGTGGGAGGAGGCCTGGACCTGGTACCCGTTCAGGGTGCATGCCCGTGGTGTGTCGGCCAACGGCCAGAGCCGTCGACAGCAATGGCAGCTGGAACTGCCGGTGGGGTCTGCGTCGATTTCACTGCTGCCGCTTATTTTTAAACATGTGAACCTGTCTGATCTGTATGGCGAGGATGTCGAGTATTTCCAGCGCCCGCGCCTGAAGCCGGATAATGACTACGCGACCGTACGTGCATTTTTTCCGCCGATCAGGAACCGGGAACTCAGCGAAGCAGAACCGCTGCCAACCGGCAAGCGGGGCTGGACAATCAATATCACGAACGCCAGGGTCGTCGGCAGCCACAATGTCTGGTTCTACCAGGTGCGGGGCGCCATTGACGGTGAGTTACAGACCGATATCCATGTTCGGACGCGTGGCGGACCCTTCTCGCTGAGCAACGG
>DMKK01000061.1 GCA_003454335.1 Gammaproteobacteria bacterium
CAGTACCGCAATGTGGATGTGGCCATGTTCCAGCTTGTCCAGCATGGCCTGCACCTGGCTGAAATCACCGGCAAGCTCTGCGCGTGCCTCGGGCGGCAGTCGCTGGTCCTGCAGCAGCAGTTCCAGGCTGTCGCGTGCCTGGTCGAGATGGGTGTCAGTGCTCATGTCCCGCCGGGTACCCTGTAGCTACCTGTAGGAGTGGCCTCCCGGCCGCGATTCGCGCCGGGGACGGCGCTCCTACAGGTAACCATAGCATCTGGAGCCGCTGTTGTAGGAGCGGCGTCCTCGCCGCGAATTGCGCTGGTGGCAGCGTTCCTGCAAGGAGTTTTTTGCACGGTAACCATGATTTTAATCATTATGGCGCTGCTCTTTGCGAATATCGAGCGCCAGCCGTAGCAGTTTGCGGGCATGTGATTCTGCATCGTTGACCAGGTTGTCCCTGAACATCAGACTTGCCGGAGCAGGCCGCAGTTCGCCACGGGTTTCCAGTGTCCGGGTGACGGCACGGCCAAGCGCATCGAAGATCAGCCCATAGGCGACGGCATGCATCAAGCCACCGGCCAGCGTGCCTATCCCCGGGAAGGCCTTGGCGGCATTGCCTGCCACGGCCAGCAGCAGTGGCAATGCCGTGCGCACCTGCTTTTGTGTCAGCGTCAACAGCTTCTGCAATTCGATCTCGCGTACCGGTACTTCGTAAAGTTCACACAGTGACTTGACCATGCGCGTACCCAGGTACCCCTGGATCAGGATGTCGGTGCCGGGACTGATGGCTGCCAGCCCGCCGGCAACGGCACGCCGGGTATAGGTCTTCACCAGGTCCGCGGATGCCTTTACCCGGTGCTCCGCCTTTGATTTTTCCAGCTTGCGTGCGGTCAGTGAAAATACGGAGGTATCACGCAAATGTTCCAGTAGCGCCATGTTGTTGTCGAGTGCGGATTGCACAGCCGCACGCAGTTCATCGATCTGCGGTGGCAAGGACTGCTCCTCTTCGTGTTCGCTCCCGTCCGGTCCGACCTTGATGACCCGGCGTGTTGGTTGGGTGGCGATACCTGCAATGCTTACCTGCGGGTCGGCAGCAAACCTGTCAGCCAGGTGCTGGCGGATCAGTCGCCGGTCAGCATCTGTATAACGGTCGAGCTTGTTGAACGCCACGATCAACGGTTTTTTCAGTTCCAGCAGTGGCTGCAGGGCGAGGTGTTCATCACGGGTCAGATCACCATCACACACAAAGATAACCACATGTGCCCGTTGTGCCTCGTCCATGACTGTCCGGTCATACTCGCGGTCAACCTGATTGAGGCCGGGTACATCGACGAGCACCACGGTGTCGCCGGATTCACGTTGCCAGTGGTAGTGCTGGATGGTTGTCGTGGTCCCGCCAATCACATTGGTCGCTATGCTGGCACCGGGTAGCAGGGCATTGATCAGTGAACTCTTGCCGCTGCTGATCTCGCCAAACAGTGCCAGGTGGATGGCTTCCAGCTCGCGACGCCGCGCCAGTTCCTGCAATTCATGCATGGCAGATTCGACATCGATGCCTGCGGCTGTGGCAGCCTCCAGACGTGACTGCAGTTCGGCTTCTGTCAAAGGCGCTACCGCTTTAGCGGTCCCGGACCTGGCCGGGCGTACAATCCGCCAGGTGAGCCAGAGCCCGAACCCCAGCAGCAGGCTGGTGAACATTGCGATCAGCACCACGACCCAGACAGGGGCGGTTTGTAATTGCTGCCACAGTGACAGACTGAACTGTGCGGCACTCAATATGACCGCCAGCAGCACCAGCATCCCGATAAAGACGACGGCAGCGAGGAATAGTCTGTATGTTTTGCTACGGGGCATGGCTTTAATATACATGAGTTCGCCCGCAGGGTATTGCGCAGGAGCGCCGTCTCCGGCGCGAATCACAGTGTTACACTTAAAGCATGGCGATGATTCCTTTCAGTCTTCCGGCATTTATCAAATTCCTGCTCGGGGTTTTCCTGCTGCAGGGGGCGACGGCATTATTGGTGATGGCCGTACAGGATGCCGGTTTGCACCGGAGCGGGTGGCTGGTCGTCGCCCTCGGCATCCTTATCGGTGTTATTGCCGCGCTGTGGTTCTCGGCGATTGCCAGCCACGCCAGTCAGCACTCCTATGTCCGTGCCAGTGAAAAATTCAATCGCCAGCGTGACCGCATACGCCGGCAGGCCGACAAGGAAAAAACAAAGGAAATCAGGGACGGTCATCAACAGGTCATGCGTGAAACCCGGCGGCAGCGGAACCGCTCGACGCTGAAGTTCGGGGGGGCGGCGCTGGCGGGAATTGCCGGTCTGGGCGTATTGTTGTTATTTACCCAATTCATAACGCTGGGGCTGCTGGCCGTGTCCGCGACCGGTGGTGCCTTGCTGGGTTACGGCGTCAGGGCGCGCCAGTACCCGGCAATCGGTCAGCAAGCGGATAACACGGCAGACAGCTTTCCCGGGAAGCCGCTTGACCAGGGCCGTTTGCTGGCAGATGAAAAGGTCATACGTACACACAAGCCCGAGTAAGCGCTATTATTGCTACACTAAACGCACGTCAATTATCAGGGGAGCACAGATCATGGACAAAGGCGTTATTAATATTGTTGTTGTGGTTCTGGTGGCTGCATGCATCTGGCTATACATTCTGTGGAAGAATTCGCGGAGAATGAACGACACCATCAATCTGGTTGCACAGCAACATGACCTTATCAGGAATGATGCGCGTGCACGTACGCTGTGTCGTGCCATACACATTCTGGACCCGAATTTCACCGTCGGTGTTGATTATTTCATCGGGCATGACAGCCAGGAGCAGGAACCGTATATCGCCAAATGGATAACCAACGCGAACCGGCCAACCGAGGCTGCAATCAGCTCTGCCTTGCTGGAAATCTCGGATATTCATCATGAGGCCAAGTATGCTGCCATGCGGCGGACTGAGTACCCGAGCGTGGCGGACCAGCTGGACGCTGCCTATCAGGCGCGTCAGGGGAACACGGCCAAACAACTCGAGATAGACGAAAAGATTCGCAGTGTAAAGGACAAGTATCCAAAGACGGACGAATGCATCTAGCCCGTTAGTCGCTATTTACCACAGAGGTACAGGACACGTTGAGGGCAGGGGGTATTGTTTAACCTGTCTGATGGGTGCGTCGCTGCGCTCCTTCACCCATCCTACTAATATCTACGGTTCTTTGTAGGATCGCTCCTTCACCCATCCTACTAATATCTACGGTTCTTTGTAGGATGGGTGAAGGAGCGCAGCGACGCACCCATCAATACGTAGCATGTGGTGAATAGCGTTACCGTTAGTCAGTCATTTCGACAATACTGACAAGCTCCGGCTTGACCACCTGTGTTTCCAGCTTGACCGGGCTGAGAATCTCGGTCTTGGCCTGGAATACCCGTTTACCGCTCTCCGCCAGCTTGCGGCGGCCACGCTCATACCAGCCCTCGCTCATGACGTGCAGCACGGGCGGCCCCAGGCGGGTCGAATCACGCTTGGCCTTGTACTCGATATTGACATCCTTGAGGGTGTTGTCCAGGACCTTGAGGAACTGTTGCAGCACAGACTCTTCCACGCGGCTGGCAAATTCCACGCGCAGAATATAGCGGGTGTTGTCGACGTCGGCCTCGGCCTTGAAATGGTCCGGGAT
>DMKK01000217.1 GCA_003454335.1 Gammaproteobacteria bacterium
AAAATACCGGTGCGGCCGTCTGGAAGATCGAGCACCGTCACCGTTACACGGACCAGAGCCCGCAAGGATTCGGTTTTGACCAGGGTTATGTTGGTCTGATCGAGCCGCCCTTCAGTAATGAGGGGACGCGGCTGACCAACCTGTACTGGCGGCAGCGGTTGAATGACGGCAAGGCAACCATTGTTGCCGGCATGCTCGATGTGACGGATTTTGTGGATGTATATGCCCTGGCCAGTCCCTGGACCGGGTTTATGAACTTTGCCTTCAGTACCGGCAGTGCGGCCATGTTTATTCCCAATGACGCGACCTTCGGTATTGGTGGCGGTGGCATGCTGACCGACAGAATTTTTCTGATCGGCAGTATCGCCAATGCCTACACCGACCCGACGGAACCGTTCGATACCGTGGACGATTTCTTCGACGAGAATGAATATTTCACCAGCATCGAATTGGGATTGACCCGCGGGCATGATCGCATCTACCTCGATAATGCCCACCTGACCCTCTGGCATGTCGATAAAAGTAACCGGGCCGGAACCCCGGGTGGCTGGGGCGCGGCCTTCAATTATTCGCGGGCACTGCGGGACAATGCCCTGATGCCCTTTATCCGTGGCGGGTATGCGAATGACGGTGGCTCCCTGCTGGAGAAATCCCTGAGCATCGGGTTTGGCTATAACACCTTTGGTGGCCGTGACCAGCTGGGTGTAGCGGCCAACTGGGGCGAGCCCAATGAGGACAGCTTCGGTTCCGGTCTTGATGACCAGTATACCTTTGAGGTGTTCTATCGTTTCCAGCTGACAGAGCAGCTCGCCATTACACCGGATATTCAATACCTGGTTGACCCGGCACTGAATCCCGATGAAGACAATCTGTGGGTGTTCGGATTGCGTGCCCGGCTGGCGTTGTAAATTGCCTGTGCAGCAGGACGGGCACAGATTATTCACGATTTTGTAATGCTTCCCGCGACTCTCAATGTAGAAACAGAAAAGGAGGAATGTATCCATGCGAACCAAACACCTGATATCGATACTCACTGCCAGTGTGTTGTCGATGGCCATGGCAGGAAGCTGCCTGGCGGATATCTGGCTGGAAGACCCGACCACCGGGTGCGAAATACTGTCGCTTGGTGATGCAGCGGATAAACAGGTTCCTGTCTGGTCGGGTTCCTGCGCCGGCGGCAAGGCGAGCGGCTTCGGTGCGCTGGTCGTGCACGACAAGGATGGCTTGTTGCTGGTTTACAGAGGTGAAATGTCAGAGGGCAAGGCAGAGGGAGCCGGCAGCCTGATCTTCAGGAATAAAGACGGCGCCGGGTTTGATCGCTATATCGGCAGGTTTGAAAACAATGTCCCCTTGGGTGAAGGCATTCTGGAGTCCAGTGAGGGCACGCGTTTCCAGGCGGATTTTGACGGCAGTTTTGATTCGGGCAGTGGAACCCTGAGTGTCTTTCCGGAAGATGACGATGGCACGAGTGCGGTTATTCGTGGCGACTTCAGGGATGGCAAGCTGGTGGGCCCTGCACTGGCTTTCTATGAAACGCCCGAAGGTGAGGCCTATTTTGGAGAAATGGAAAACGGTGCGCGTGAAGGCTTCGGTACCCTGGTACATGCCAATGATGATTCCTATGTCGGCGAATTCGTGAAGGGCAAGGCCGACGGGTTTGGCAACTATGAAGGTGCTGATGGCAGCATGATGATCGGGATCTATGAAAATGGTGCACCCAACGGTCCCGGTACCTTTATTGCACCCAATGGTGATACCTACCAGGGGACGTTCATTGACGGCAAGGCTGAAGGCAGCATCCTGGTAACGAAGGTGGACGGTAGTCAATCCGTTGAAACATGGAAGAACGGGGAGAAGCGGAAATGATTAAACGGATACTATTGACTCAATCGCTGGTACTGGCTGCCTTCACGCTAACAATATTGCTTGCCTCCGTATCCGTTACAGCCGGCGACACGCTGAAGAAAGCCCTGGGCGGTGCTGCTGCAGGGGCCCTGGTGGGTGCAGTGGTTGACGGCAGTGAGGGGGCCGTCAAGGGTGCCGCCATTGGCGGTGCGGGTGGTGCGATCATTGGCATGCTTGACGACGATGATGACGATGACAGGAAGCGAAGGAAAAAACACAAGCACCGGGACCGGGTCCATCACCACGGGCATCATGGTCATGACCGGAAAAGAGACAAGGATCGCAAGAAGAAAAAGCGCAAGAAAGACAAAAAAAAGGACAGGGATCGTAGATAGTCCTGGGCTGTTTTCCATATGCGGGGCGCATGGCTGATTAAGGCACCGGCGGTAGATTGCCGTCTGTCGCTGCATACTGTCGCTGGAGGATAGCAAAATATTCAATGGAAATTTTACAAGTCAATCATTCCGGGAGATTTTAATGAAAAAGAACGTGGTTATTATCATTGTAATGCTTGCGCTGCTTGTCTTACTGGCGTTGTATGTGGGGCGCACACCCGTTGAGGATTTCGATGTGGTTACACAGGAGCTGGTGGCCACTGAAACAGCTGTCAGCCACACCATCACGGTTGATGACCATATCAGCCTGGACGGTGCCGTGCTGTTTCCTTTCGACAGCGCGGTGTTATCAGATGACGGCAAGGCAATCATTGACGAGCGCATCGTCAAGTACCGTGGCAAGGTTCAGGATACGCTCGATATCGATGTTACCGGCTATGCTGACAACATCGGTGCCGATGACTATAATCAGACCCTGTCGGAAGAGCGTGCACAGGCCGTTGCCGATTACATCGATGCACAGACGGATATTCCCCACAAGCAGATAAAGATCAGGGGGAAGGGTGCATCCGAGTCAGAAGGCGAATCGGCTGAAGACCGGGCAATCGACCGTCGCGTGATTATTAACGTCACGGGAATGCTCGTCGACCGGGAATAGGGCGTTTGCAGTGGGTGTGGCGGCACCTGTTTCAGGCGGGGAGCTGCGCGGGCTTCCGGTTTTTGACCATGAGGTACGCAGCCTGCAGCCCTGTTGCGATCGCGTGTCTTGCGGATGTGCATGCCTGGTGCGT
>DMKK01000194.1 GCA_003454335.1 Gammaproteobacteria bacterium
CCCTTGCGCAGGAAGATAATCTGCGGCGTGCGGTGATAGTAGCCCACCACCTCGATAATATCGTTGATGTCGTAGCGATACAGGCCGCTGCTGGTGGTGACGAAGATGTAATATTCCTTGCCGGTCTCGAGTGCGTCTGCCGTAAGGAACGACCATGAAGCGGAGTCGTCGCGGTTTGTCTCCAGTGCGTCGGCCGCCACGAACTCGAAGAAGTTGGTGGCGATGGTCAGTGCCCCCATGCTGCCTTCGTCCGACAGCGGGATGGAACCACGCGCCTCACTCGACAGGTAACCCCAGTCACGCACCGGCACCGGCCGCTTGCCGTCCGGGTTGAACCAGGCATCGAACTGGTTCAGGTAGTGACCGACCGTGCCGCCTTTCCAGCAGCCGATCAGTCCCAGCTGCGGCCAGTAGTCGCCGGCCAGCAATCTGCCGTCGCGGTGACTGCGCAGCTGTTGCAATTCGAGGGCGCGTTTCGGGTTGGGACGCAGCTTTTGTTCCAGCTGCTGACGGATTTCCGGTTCGATAGCCAGCGTCTTCGACAGGCCGCCGTCGTGAATGTCACGAATCAGCTGTTCGGCATGGGCATCGGCCTTGTCGCAAAGCTTGATGATGGATGACGGGTTGGCTGTTGCCAGGAAACGCACATCGTGTTCCAGCGCAATGCGCATGATGGTGTAATACTTGGCCTGGTAATCCTCGATTTCGAAAACCTCGTAGGGCACGGAATAGGCCTTCTGCACTATCCACGGCATGTTTTTGTAGATGTGTCCTGACGTGGACCCGAAGGGCAGGCCGCTTTCGGTATAGCCCTCGATGGCGGGCGATACCAGGCTCACGATTTTATAGTCAAGAATGCCCGGGTGGGCCTTCTGGGCATGGTACAGCCAGGTACGCATCTGGTCCGTGTGCGCGGTGCCCCGGTCGGTTGGTGTGACGGGAACGTATTTGGGATCACCAGTGGTGCCGCTGGTTTGCGCGAACATCACCGGGTCTTCCGCCGTGAAGACGTTGCTGGTCCCGGCCACGACGCGCATCATGTCTTCCTTGATGTCCTCGTAGGTGATGACCGGTACCTTGCGCTGGTAGTCGGCGACGGTCTTGATAGCGGCAAAGTCGTAGCGCTGTCCGTATTCAGTGCCGGCATTCTTGCGGACCATGTCCAGCAGCAAGCTGCTCTGTACGCTGCCCGGGTCCTGGCAGGCCTTGTCGAAGCGTCCGGCCGCGCGTTTGCCAACAAAAGCAATCAGTTTTCCTGCCAAAGACATCATTAACCTCCAGTCTGATTCATAGTAGGGTTGAATTCATCCGACCAAGCTCCCCCGGATTCCGCTGTACTCCATCCGGGCTACAATGCTTACTGTAGGAGCGGCGTCCTCGNNTCCTCGCCGCGATTCGCGCCGGGGACGACGCTCCTACAAGGTTGATCCAGAATTGTTCATTTTATCCTGTAAATTATGCGGCGAAAACGAATTTTCAGGCCGGGGTTTATGCGGAAACCGTCAAACGCGCGTGTTCGTAGCGCTGCAGCCGTTCCGGGGCCGGGGTGACACCGATGCCGTGAGTGTCCAGTGCCGGTGCTATACCGCCAGGGCCGAGCGTGATATCCGGTTCGGTGATGTCTTCTTCCAGTAACAGCTGACCGTAGGAACCTTCACACCAGCGCACGCCCTGACTGCGGGTGGCGTAGTGTCTGCCTGCCGCTGACAGAATGCCTGCTTCACCCACCTGCGCGCCCAGTTGGCAGTCCAGTCCGGCCTCGCGGGCCAATTGATCGATGCGTCCCGCGTTGATCAGGCCGCCGCACTTGGAGATGCGTACGTTGAAGACGTCGCAGGCCTGTTCGCGAATCAGTGTGCGGGCGTCTTCCAGTGAACACAGGGATTCATCGGCGACCACGGGCACCAGTTTTGCTGCCGTGACGGCACGCATGCCGTCGATGTCCTCACCGGGTACGGGTTGCTCGACACCGGTGAGAGAAAACGACTGCATGGCGGTCAGCTGGCGAATGGTTTCTGCCGCGGACCAGGCGCAGTTGGCATCGATGCGCAGCGTTACCTGGTCGCCGAGGATGGTACGTGCGGTGGTCAGGATCTCAAGATTGGATTCCAGTGATGCGCCGACCTTGACCTTGACGTCACCCACCCCGAATTTCGCCATGAAGGCCGCGTTCTGTTTCACCGACTCGATGTCATCGGTGGCGATTACGCCGCTGTAGCGGACCTGCGGGGTCTGTACGGGCCCCAGCACCATACCGGCGCTGGTACCAAAGCGATTGCCGGCCAGATCCAGTACCGCCAGTTCCGCGGCACAGAATGCCGCCTGTTGATTACGTGCCATGCTGTCCAGTTGTGGCACCAGCATGTCAGCGGCCGCTTCGAAGGATGCCAGTTCATTGCCAAGCAACTGTGGCAGGATGGTGGTGGTCAGGTCCTGTTTGACACTGTCGATGGTTTCGCCGGTGACATAGGGGCGCGGACAGCATTCGCCCCAGCCGATGCCACCTTTTTCATCATGTGCGGCGACCAGGATGTTGCGCGCAACGTTGCGTTCTGCCAGTGCGTGGCGTACCGACTGGCGCATCGGAATGTCTACGGTAATGATGTCGAATCGCGTAAGTTTCATTGGGGCAGGCCTGATTTCAGTGTTGTGTTTGCCAACTGCTGCTGCAGCCAGTGATCCATATCCTGCACCAGCCTGTCGGGGTCGTCAAACTGGACCGAGTGGGTCTGGTCCGGGTAATCGATGATAGTCAGTTTGTCCGTGTTGCCCCGATTTAGCATCTCGAGAACGCCGTCATTGTCGATGATGCGGTCCTGCCCGGCCAGAAACAACAGTGTCGGCCGATCCAGCGCGGCAATGTGACTTGACAGGTAACTGTCAAGCCGGCTGCTTTGCCAGTAAAAACGCGCCGTGGCATGCGTCAGCCTTGACGGATCATCCTTAATATAGTCGAGATAGCGGGGCGTCGTGGTGAACATTTCCGGTGCAATCGGGCTGGCAATGGGGGAGTGCGGGGAGAACGGCGCAAACAGTACGATCTTCAGCTTGGTGGGCAGGCTGACGTCCACCAGCGCCTTGATGCCGGGTGTAATGAGCACCAGTCCGTCCACATCATCCGGGTATTCCAGTTCGTAGGCGGTCGCGAGTTTGCCTCCCCATGACAGGCCTACCAGGAACACGTGCCGGTAGCGTGCTCGCAACGGGGTAATGAAGTCATGGATATCGTCGAGCAGGATCTGGTAACGATCGATATGGCCGGAAGTGTAGCCACGGTTTTCCCGGTTGATGCCACTGCCGCGGCGGTCAAGGTTGAACACATCATAGCCGTGTCCCTGCAGCAGGGTAGCGGCCTGTGCAAACCAGCCGGCATGGCTCTCGATCCCGTGCAGGTACACCAGCGCGGTGCTGGCATCCGACGTGGTGTAGGCGATGTACCCGAGCGTGCTGCCATCCCTCGCCTGAAATTCACGTTCATTACCGGCAAGTGACGGCTCGAGTACATACTGGTTGCCGACCTGCACGCCGGCTGCCGGCACCTGAACCGCCATGTCTGGCGGCATACTGCCATCGACATCACGACTGGGGCCCGGTGTGCTGCAACCGGACACCAG
>DMKK01000274.1:0-2376 GCA_003454335.1 Gammaproteobacteria bacterium
GGTACCGCCCTGTTCTATGACCCGCTGATCTGCAACAAGCTAAATCGGGGCATCGTCGATTACCTGGATCGTCACAAACTCGACTCCGTGCGCCAGCTCACCGGCAGCCTGACGCTCAATGCCGCCGCCAACAGCCCCGGTGCAAAAGATTAGGCCCTCCACGCACCTTCAAAGTTACTGAAGCAAATATGAAACACTGGTACGCCATCCATACCAAACCCCGGCAGGAGATACTCGCCGCGGAAAATCTGCGCCGCCAGGAATTTGAGATCTATTTACCCAGAATCAAACAGGCTCACCGCTATCGCCACCAATGGCAGGACAGGATCGATCCCCTGTTCCCCCGCTATCTTTTCATCCGGCTTGACCTGGGCAAGGACAACATTTCACCGATCCGTTCCACCCGCGGCGTCGCAAAGCTTGTCAGCTTCAGTGGCCTGCCGGCAACTGTTCCCGCCACGTTTATTGACACCTTGATCCAATCGGCAGACCCGAACACCGAGCTACACCATCCCGATGAGAACCTGTTCGAAGCAGGCAATATTGTTTCCATTGTGGACGGCCCCCTGGAAGGGCTGGAGGCCATTTTCAAAGCACGCGATGGCGAGACACGCGCGATTATCCTGCTGAAACTCCTTGGCAAAACGCAACCACTCAGGATCGACAGCAATCACCTCGCGCCTGCGGCCCATTAAGGGCCGCGGCCCTAACCCTGATCTATCCAGAAATGTTCCTGAATCACAAACTGTCGTGCATTTGTTACGGCCTTGCCCTGCCGCTGTTACCGTCCATCCTGCTGCCCCCTTGCCCTTGCGTCAAATGCTTGACCGGGCCATAAATTTTCAAGACGGGTTTCTGATAAGGCGTCTTGAGCGGTCCAACGTGCTCTTCCCGAGCAGGTTCATTGAATGAAGTTTTCTTTTTCATCGGTAATTCATCCTCTGTAATAACGTGTTCAACCGTAGCCTATAGCAACTACGTGTCAATTGACAAAGCATCGCACCCAATCAGCGACCACAACCGCCACACCGCCCAAGCGGAAAAAGTATCCTTATGATAATTCTCACATAATGTAATTGCACGCTCAGGCCGAACCCACGCGGCCCGCCGGGGCACGAGTTCGCTCACTAATTCTGCGCGCATGCTGTCGAGATGTCGGTGAAATGCGACCGAAAATTCCGCCTTGGTGACACGATTGAGCACCAGTGACGGCAACCGTCCTTTCAGGGCCTGCCGGTGCAGCCACTTGGTGGTATGCCCCCGGGAACGAAGCCGCTCAGGCGTCGAAAAAGCAAACTGGATCAGTTTTTCATTAAAAAGAGGTTTGCGCAATTCAAGCTGCAGGCTGGAACAGAGTCGTTCTTCAGATTCGCGGGCCATGGCATCAAACGCCCCCTCCAGGATCTGAATTTGTGTTCCCTGAGCGCGTCGCTGCAGCTGCACAGGCACAGGCTTGTGCAACTGACTGCGCCGTCTTTCGAGCGTCTCCTGAAGATTGGCAGAAAGCCAGGAGTCCCTCTTTTCCACCCTGCGAACCTTGCGCAGTGGTGCTTTAATCTGCTCAGGCAAGAGTGGCGCCAGGCCATAACGGCATAACCACCAGAGGGTTTCCCGAATACCCAGTTCCCGGCCATCGGCTTGCAAGCAGGCATACACATTGCCCCACTGCCGGGCGGCCAACTCTTCGGCATAGTAGGCTCCTGTCGATGACATCCCCAGCCATTCATCTCCACCGACGCCTGACACGATGGCACGACAACCTTCCTGACGAGCCGTCGCCCTGAGGCCAATGGCCATAATGCCGTTCGGGTAACCGGGAAACTCCCGGTAGCGTTCAGCCCATTTCCGATACCACGAGACCGGCATTTCCGTGGGCGGGATTTCGTGAATGGGAACGCCCAGATGCTGGCCCACTGCACGGCTGTAACCCAGTTCGTTAGCATTCGGGTCATCCTGGAAATCCAGCGCATAGCCTTTAATTGCCGGCGCGGGAATATTTTGCTGGCGATGCAGGTGTTCAGCCATGGCAAAGAGCGCGGAGGAGTCAAGCCCGCCACTGACTTCATAGGCCACCGCCTGGTGCGAGCGCGACATGCGCCGCACGACGTCGGCAAGCAATTCACGGTAATGCTCGACATATTCTTCATCATTTTTGCAGGGCAGCGTGGCCCATAGATCAGGTTGCCAATAGCTTTCCATCCGGGGACCACCGGCATCGACCACCAGCTGATGCGCAGCAACCAATCGCATCACACCGGTGCAGAATGTCTCATCGCGGCTGTACCACTCGTCGGCCAAATACTCTGCCAGCATGCCCTCGTTGAATACCTCCTTGATACCGGGCAACTCCAGAATCGCGTGCAGTTCCGAGGCAAA
>DMKK01000274.1:2466-3434 GCA_003454335.1 Gammaproteobacteria bacterium
TCCTGTCGCCGCGCATCCCAGATTAGCAGCGCAAAATCACCATCGATACGGGGCAGGCAGTCTCGACCCCAGATTTCGTAGGCTCTCAGGACCAGTTCGGCATCCGCGCGGGTGCGCAACACAACACGACGCCCAAGTAACTCGCGGCGCAATTCCTCCCAGTTATCCACCCGCCCGTCCATCACCAGCACGATGCTTTCGTCCTCGTTGGCGAGCGGCTGGGTTTCTTCGAGTGACTCCGGCGTCGTGCGCAGCATGCATTGCCCGAGTGCCACCGTACCCTTGACCCAATGGTTGATACCATCAGGGCCGCGGTAAGGCATGGCGGCGGTCATTTTTTCCACCAGCCCCGGCTCGAGCGGCGCGCCGTCAAACCGGAGGATGCCGGCAATGCCGCTCATGATGAGGAAAAGGCCTGAGGTGAGAGTGGCTCGCTGAAGGCGGCAAAGCGTTGCGCCACATCCTGCGCATCGTTGATGGGTATGCCTTCATATTCCACCCAGGCATGGGCATCGAGCTTGCCCTGCACGAGTTGCACACCAATACGTAATTCGCTGGCAGTGCCACGGCGGCGCAACAACCAGCGCAACAGCAGAGAACGGGTGAGACAGGTCACCGGACCGGGGGCGTAATGGGCGGCACTATTGACCAGGGTACCGAGATCAGACATCGCCGCGACCGGGAGCGACTTCTGCTCACCCAGGGGAGCACGCTCAAGCCAGGCCTGAAAGCGCGCGAACCCAAAAACGTGCAACCCGAGCCAGAACAGGGGCAATAGCATGACCGCCGAGAGAAACACCCATTTTGCGGGCCCGGAAAGGGCCAGGAACTTTGCCAGTTTGCCGGTCATGTACCACTCAGCGCCTGGCGCCATAATTTACGGTATAGCTGATTAGTTTCCATCCTATTGGTAAATATTCACCACATCCTAATGAACTGATGGGTGCGTCGCTGCGCTCCTTCACCCA
>DMKK01000274.1:3496-4126 GCA_003454335.1 Gammaproteobacteria bacterium
ACGCACCCATCAGACGGATTAACCCGTATCTCCTACCCACGGCGTGCCCTGTGCCCCTGTGATGACTGGATGGACACTAATTATATTCCCATCAACAAGTTGCACAACCCTGTTCGCCAGGGCCAGGCTCGCCGGCCGATGGGTGATCAGCAGCACCGTCCGCTGCTCCAGGATCTCCCGGCACTCCTCCAGGAATTCCCGCTCCCCCTCCGGATCGAACATGGCGGTCGCCTCATCGAGGATGAGAACAGGTGGGTCCTTGAGCAGGGCGCGAGCCAGCGCCAGTCGCTGCTGCTGACCGCCGGACAGGCGCACCCCACGATCACCGATGAAGGTATCGTAGCCTTGCGGTAGCTGAACAATGAAGTCATGGGCGCGGGCCGCCCTGGCCGCCGCCTCGATGGCTTCCGGTGAGGGATCAGGGTGGCCATAGGCAATGTTGTCGCGGGCGCTGCCGTTGAACAGCAGCACATGCTGGGGCACGACGCCGATCTGTCTGCGCAGGCTATGCAGGGTCACGCCGGAGATATCGGTACCGTCGATGTAAACGTGGCCGGATACGGGTTCGTGTATTCGCATAAGCAAATGGGCCAGGGTGCTCTTGCCAGCGCCATTCGATCCGATGATCGC
>DMKK01000274.1:4145-5355 GCA_003454335.1 Gammaproteobacteria bacterium
GCAAAATTTACCGCACGGAATTCGATTTCTCCGCGCACGGTCTGGAGTTCCTGGCCCAGCTGCGTCAGCGGTTCGGGCCGTTCGGTGAGTACCCCCATCAGTCTTTCCAGAGCACCCCGCGCTGTTTGGGTCTGGCCGTAGACATCGGCCAGAGCACTCACCGGCCGGGTCAGCAACCCGGTGTAGAGCAGAAAAGTCACCAACTCCCCGGGTGCCATGCTGCCGCCACTGATACGGTCACCCGCCAGCCATAGCACCAGCACGATGCCGGTGGCGGCCAGGAACTGCATGCTGGGACCCAGGGCGGCGTAAATCGCCTCCTGACGTTTGCTCAGGCTCAGGATTTCCTGCACCTGGCCGTGGTAGCGCGCCGATTCCTGCGACTCGCGGGTGAAGCTCTTAATGGCCGGCAGCATACCCAGGTTCTCCTCGGCGATGGATATCGCTCCAGCATGAGCATCCTGCAGCTGACTGGCAAGAGGGCGCAGGCGACGGCCGACCACCTTCATCAGCAGGTAGAACAGGGGCACCAGCACGGCGGCGATCAGTGACAACCGCGGGTCGATGCGGAACATGAACAGCAGTGCCCCGGCCACCGTAATGAGCAGGGGGATCACGCTGAGCAGGGTCCCGGTGAGAAAGCCACTCAAGCGTTCGACGTCATAGGTGAGCAGGGCGAGAACATCGCCACGGCGGCGTTGATGGTAGAAGCTCAGGGGCAGCGCCTGCAAGTGATCGTAGAGGCGGATGCGCAGGTCGGCCAGGATCTGCTGGGCGCTGCGATTCAGCAGGTAGTTATTGCCAAACTTGAGCAGGGCCTGCAGGGCAAACAGGCCCAGCAGGGCCAAAAGCATGCTACCCGTATCCAGCATCTGCTGGGTCAGCAAGCCGTCGGCGACACGCCCGCCCAGCCAGGGTACAGCCAGGGCGGCACCGCTTTCGGCCAGCATCAACAGGACGCAAACAGCCAGCACAGCGCGATAGGGAAGCGCATAGCCAATCAGGACGCGCAGGTTTGTAGTGTTCACTCGCCGCTACCCTGCAGACGCTTGCTCAGCCCATCCTTCATGCGACGTACATAGAGCCAGGGCAACCAGGCCGAGCCGGCATCCCGGTACTTTTGATGCATGTAGCTCGCAGGCGGAAAAAGGTTTTCCGTCAGCAAGCCAAGCTTGCCCCGCCAACCATCGATGGCACAGAAATCCAGCCA
>DMKK01000274.1:5484-7107 GCA_003454335.1 Gammaproteobacteria bacterium
CACACAGCACGTAACTCCTTCTGCGTCGCCAGGCCCATGAATTCATGCCACTCGTCCTGGGTCAGTTTTCGTGCCAGCAGATGAATGTCGTAGATCCAGATGAGCCGGTCACCGCTGTAATGCGCAACGCCATCCATATAATAGGGCGACTGCTTGTGTCCGGCGCGATGCATGCAGGCCAGTAACAGGGCATCCACCGGGCTGGCGGCGAATGCATGGGGACTGAGTTCCGGCAAGGCCTGCGCACGTGCGCGCAATTCTTCATAGCTGAAGAGCCTGGCAAGCAACTGGGAATTATTGATACGCCAATGGAGATCCAGGCTATGGCTCGATCCGCTTGCCTCGGTCAGTGTAAAGCTCGCCTGATAACTGATGAAATCGCCACTCACACCCGCTTCATGCAGGAAGCCCAGATCTTCCAGTGCCTCCGCCACGCGGACCCGATCCACCAGAGACACGATTAGATCGGTGTCACCACGGCTGCGCAGCGCAGGCCCGGGATACAGGCTATATGCCAGGGCCGTGCCCTTGAATAACACGGGCTGAACGCCCACGCCTGCCAGCAACGCCAACACCTGTTTGAGGAGCGCCTGATGGCGCAACTCCCACATCGTCCAGGTAATAGCCTGCCGATGGCATTCCGCCAGCACCGCCTGCGGCCAACCCGGCGCGACAAGCTGTTCCGGCTTGACCAGATGATGAAGCAGCGGCTGCACACCATGATAGGCGCTGCGCTCCAGGAAACCGGCGATGAAGTCAACGTCTCCAGCGACTGGCCAGGCAGGATTGTCGCCACGCAGCGCTGCGCAAAGTAAAGCTTCAGTGTCTTGCATTGTATCCAGGAGGCCCGTCTTATTGGCGACGCGGAGGGGAATGTCGACCGCGGCAATGGTACACGGCCAGCCTAAGGCAATGAAGCGGATTCAGGCTCTAACTTGATCAACTCTTTATCAGCAAGCGCAGCAAGCAGGTCGCTCAGATCCCGCTCGATCTCATCCCGCGGGACTTCGTATTCGGCCAGCATCGACTCGCACACCTCCGCCAGCGTCCTGCCCTCGCCCAATAATTGCCAGATGCGCGCCCCCACCGGATCCAGGCCGAAATAAATCCCGCTGGCCAGGTCGAGAATCACAGTTTCCTCGCCCACCTGCCGCGCCATCACCTGCTCCGGGATCGTCACCTTGTCAGTCAGGTTCATGCGACTTCGCCCTCCTCTGTTGCATGCTCGATGATTGCCTGCCGCACAAGCGCAAGATCCTCGTAGCGCCGCGGGTAGTCCAGTCGGTAGAAAATGGGGGCGCTCACCAGCCTGGCCAGGCGGTCGAAGTGACTGGCCAGCATGGCCTGCTCTTCGATATCCAGCAGAAACGAATGTCTCACCAACTCTATCAGCGCCTCACTGGGACCCATGGGCTGGAACTCGACCGCGCTGGCGGTGCCCTCTCCCAGAAAATAAACTCGTTGCAGCGGCCGCGCTTCCCCGCAAAACGCAATGTCCTCCCCGGCCAGGAAACGGGCCTTGGAGGTATGCTGCACCGGCGGAGCGATGGCCACGTCTTCGGCAACCAGCGCTTCCTGGCTATCTTGCCACAGGCGGATGGAAGGATGACTCGGTTGCACCTG
>DMKK01000209.1 GCA_003454335.1 Gammaproteobacteria bacterium
GCTGTCATCGCCAGGGCCGTAGCCAGGACGACCACCCGGACCATAACCACGGCCACCGCGGTTGCTCATAGCGGGGTCGGAGCTACTGCCGTTGTCATCGCCGGATTCCTGTTGATAACCGCGACCGTAGCCCGGTCCGGGGCCATAGCCCCGGCCACTGTCGTAACCATAGCCGCGGCCGTAGCCACGCCCGTAACCGTCATCCGGTCCATAGTTGCGATCGGTATTCCTGCTGGAACTGCCCATGCCCATGCCGCTGGCATCGGCCGCGGTCATCACTACCGAGCCTGCCAGGGCCACTGCGGCAAGCATGCCGGAAATTCTGATTGATCGTTTCAAGGTACTATCTCCTGTTGAGTTGTTATTGCAGGGAGTGTCCGGCTGCCATGCCGGTTTTCCACGTCCACCGGCGGATAGTGCGCCTTATTTGCCGCGGCCGCAAAAATTAGAGAAAGAACGCGGAAAGTGGGGGCAGAATGCCCCCCAATGATTCATAGAAATCTGCAACAGGCGATCAATTTCCGCGAGATTTCCCTGTTCTGCTGCAACGATTAGCGGGGGCGGTGTGCTCACACCGGCCGGGAGTTCAGCTGTTTCTTCACAGCCGGCCAGTAGCAGGGAAATAATGAACAGCGTGTATTTCATCATGGATACAAGGCCTTGTCCGGGCGGTTAGCGTGGCCCCGGGATGCGTCGACGAGGGGGTGGCCCCGTAGTATGATCTGCGGGTCATTTGGACATGTCCGGATTTGTTCGCAGATCAAGTGTTCAATCCGGTTTATTAAAGCGCCGATACCCGCGGCTCATTCTGTATGGAGGAAACATGGCTACCCAGGAAATCACCGAAGACATGATATTTCAATGCTTTGCAGCTGCGCAACAGTCGCAGGACATGAGCAGGACCGCCGAGTCCTTTGTCGACGTCGAGGAATACGAGAATCAGGTGATGTATCCTGAATTCGCACGCTGGGCGGAAAAAGCCGGCTACCCCAGGTTGGCCAGTCTGTTCCGCAAGGTGGCCGGGGAAGAAAAGCTGCACGCGGTCTGGTTGCGCGAACTCTACACGGAAATGGGGGTGCCCGGCCGGGGTGAAGACACGCAGCGTGCGATCGATGCGCTGGAAACCATCCGTGCCAATTGCGATGCGCTGATTGCCATGAACCCGGACAGTGTGGTCGAGAAGGCGCTCAAGGTGGCCATTATGGTCGAGGAGCGCGAAGCGCTCAGCATCTACCCGCAGTTTCGGGATCAGGCCCTGGCCGAGGGTGACGAACGGGCCGCCGGGGTGTATCAAAAGGTGGTGGACTCGGAGAGTCAGCACGCGCAGTGGTTCCACGCCGCGCTCAATGATTTTCAGGCCAGTGCCCGTGCGGCGACGGCCTGACTCGTAAGGTAGCGAATCAATCAGAGATGGCCGGGTACCGGCCAGGGTTCTGGCAGTGTTTTAACCCGGCCATCTACCTGATTTCTGTGCTTCCCGGCGCCGGTGTATGGATGACTGCCGGCGGGAATGACGCAAGCTGGATGCCCGCTCTGGCGCTTGCTACCCTGGCCGTGGTGTTGCTGCAGCATGCGATTAATCTGCTCAACGATGCCAGTGACTGGGCGCTGGGCGCCGACACGGAAAAACTGGACTCATGGGTCCGCTTTCACCATCAGCATACCCGCGTCACCATAGTGCACGGCTGGATCAGTTTTCTGCTGGGTGGCCTGCTGGGTTTGAGTGTATTGGTGCTGACTGACAAGCTGTGGATCCTGGTGATTGCCATCCCTCTGCTGATTCTCGGTTATCTCTATAACTCGGGGCCGCGTCCGCTGTCCTACACCCACCTTGGCGAATGGGTGACCGGTGTCTGTTACGGCCCCGGTGTGTTCGGTTGTCTGTGGTTGCTCAGTGGTGAAGACTTCGATATTCGCGCCATTATGGGCAGTATTGCTTTTGCTGCTCTGGCTGTCTGTCTGCTGCTGTCGCATCAACCACCACAGATCGAGACCGACCGCCTGGCTGGCAAACAATCCTTTGCCGTGCGCTACGGTGTCCGGCGCACCCGGCAAGCGGTTTATGTGCTGTTCGTTGTCTTTCTGCTCGGTTTTGGTGTGGCGCTGTGGGCTGGCGCTAACAGTCCGCTGGTGCTACCGGTATACGCCGGTATGTCGTTGCTGGCCCTGATTTATGTCAGCCGCCAATTGCCGAAACCGGTCACTGTTTTAATACCGTCTACACTGGTACTGCTTGTCACCCTGCTGGTCGGGCTGNNGAAGGTTAGTGGTTCACACCTTGTTGCCGATGTGCAGGCAGGCGATACCCAGTGAGTAGTTACGGTAACGCACCTGCGCAAAACCCGCCTGCTCCATGCGTGCCTGCATTTCTTTTTGATCAGGGAAGCGGCGAATCGATTCCACCAGGTAGGTGTAGGCCGCGGGTTCGCGGGCAATCCAGGCGCCCAGGCGTGGTATGACCAGGAAAGAATAGAGATTGTAAAAGGGTCGGATCAGTGCCAGTGGTTTGGAAAATTCCAGGCACAGGCAGCGACCACCGGGCTTGAGCACGCGGTGGATTTCTTGCAGTGCGGCATCCATGTCGGTCATGTTGCGGATACCGAAGGCAACAGTGAGGGTGTCGACAGAGTCGTCGGCCAGTGGCAGGGCCTCACCGCTGCCGCCGAGACGGGTGATGTGTTCCAGCCCTTTTGCTTCGCCCGCGTGCATCATGGCAATACTGGGATCGAGTAATACCAGCGTGCGGTCGGAGTCCGCCAGCAGGCGGGCGACGTCACCCGTGCCGCCGGCCAGATCAATAATGGTTTGGCCCGGCCGCGCCCTGGCATGCCTGGCAAGAGAACGTTTCCACAGACGGTGAATGCCGAAACTCATGAAGTCATTCATGCGGTCGTAGCGGGGTGCGACGGCATTGAAAACAGCACGAATGCGTTGTTGACGCTGCTGCGGGCCAACCTGCTGGTAGCCGAAGGTGTGTTTCAGGTCTTCGTTTGACATCGTTGTTTCCTGTCAGTCTGCCCTGTGGCAGATTGTGTATAAGGGCTCAGAATATTTGAAGCTACATTCAGTATTCTGAAAATCCATCGTAGATTTAACCCCAATGGCACTTACTTAAAAATTTTGCCACGGAAGCACACGGAATCACACGGAAGAAAAGATGAAAACACGATATTAATGGCCACGGAATCCACGGAAAACACGAAAAAATAAAAGCCTTATCAAGAAATATTTCCGTGTTCTTCCGTGGATTCCGTGGCCAATGGGGTGCCTTTTTGATGATGCATTCCTATAGTAAGTGCCCTTGGATTTAACCCCGTTTCACTCCCTGCTGCGTTTATAGAGGTGTACCTTAACAAAATGGAGCACGCACCATGGGCAGCATCAATTACAAAGTCATTGTTATATCAGCAGTTACCATTCTATTGGTTGGCGCCTGTACGGTCGAGCCGACTGATCAGGCAAGCCTGACGTCACCGGATGCCCCGGCTGAGCCGGCGCAGCAACTGACTGACCAGGAGGTTCGGGTGCGGGAGGAGGTCAAGCGGGAACCCGAACTGGCAGCCGCTGCGATTGCCAATAGGGCAGCCAGGGCGCCGCATGCAAAAAGTCGCCTGGATTTTTATCAAGCCATGCCGGCATTTGAAGTTGCGCAGTTACATGCGCCAGCGGAGTCAGTCAACCGCGAAAACTATGCACATTTTTCCGACAACCCGTTGTACCGGGTGGCTGAAGACCCGTTTTCGACCTTCAGTATCGATGTTGATACCGGTGCCTACAGCAACATGCGCCGCATGCTGAATGCCGGCAACCGGCCGGTGAAGGATGCGGTCCGTACCGAGGAACTGATCAATTATTTTTCCTACAATTACCCGCGGCCAAAGCACCGGGCCACGCCGTTTTCGATTACCACCGAGGTCGGGCCAAGCCCCTGGAATACGGATACGCACTTGCTGCACATTGGCATCCAGGGTTATGAGGTACCGCGGGCACAGCTGCCGGCTGCGAACCTGGTGTTCCTGGTGGATGTCTCCGGCTCGATGCAGTCGCCTGACAAGCTTGAGCTGTTGAAGTCGGCGTTGCGCTTGCTGGTGCGCGAACTGCAGGAGGATGACAGGGTCTCGATAGTCGTCTATGCCGGTGCCTCCGGTGTGGTGCTCGAACCGACAGCGGGTGACCGGACGGCCACGATTACCGCTGCGCTGGACGGGCTGACGGCCGGGGGTTCCACCAATGGCGGCGCCGGGATTCGACTGGCCTATGCGCTGGCACAGCAGGCCTTTATCAAGGAGGGTATCAACCGTGTCATCCTGGCGACCGATGGTGATTTTAATGTCGGTACAGTTGATTTCGAGATGCTGAAGCA
>DMKK01000106.1 GCA_003454335.1 Gammaproteobacteria bacterium
AGTATCACTACAAGACTGGGCGGCGCACCTCTCTCAGGCCGGCATCCGGCTCAAGCCGATGACGCGCATCCAAACTCAGTGGGATTCTACAGTAATCCGCGCGAAATTACCGTTGGAGCGACTTGTGTGCGGGGAACAATGCGTCCTGAACAATGTGAACGACGTGCGATAAAGGGCACTCGCAGTCCCGCGGATTGCGCATTGTGAAATTCTTGCGCGATAAGCCGGGAGTCCGACGGGTCAACTTCCCATCGACGTCCAGCCCATCAAGGAAAAACCCGTATGAGCGACCCGTTTACGACCGTTCGACAACAATGAAGACGTCCCTATTTGACCGCGACATCATCAACACGCTTGCGCTCAAACGCCCCCGCCTTTCGGGGCGCCATTGAATTCCACCTTGATCTTACCGGTCGTATAGGTCGTGACCAGGGGAGTTTACGGGGGGAGTTTACCGGGGGACTTTTTCTTCGGTGGACCATTACACTGCTCATACCACGTCGCGATCGCCAATCGGCTTTTGTACCATAAACCGCCGCCTGAGCTGCCTCGCAATAAGCCAAGCGGCCCCGATGGCCAGCAGCCACAGCAACACACCAAACGCCAATGTCGCTACCGAGGCGGCATCGGGAGTCGGCCAGCCGACTTGCCGCAGGCGCTCCACCCGTTCGAGCATCCAGTGCCACCCGGTGTGGGCCACCAGCACGGACAGAATCACGGTACCAAGACGTTCGGCGACGAGATGCCGGAACAACAGCCCGAGCACCGGGATGACCAGCACGAGGACAAGCATCTGGCCCAGCTCCACTCCGATATTGAATGACAGTAGCGATAACAAGTGATGGTCACCGGCAAACTGGAGCTCCTGCTTCAAGGCAAAGGAAAAGCCGAAGCCGTGAACCAGGCCGAAGACCCCGGCGATAAACCAACGCCGGCGCAGGTTGGCGCCAAGAATGTTCTCCAACGCCATGTAGATGATGGATAGCGCGATCAGCGCCTCGACGAGGGGTGGAAACCAATCTCCCACCGGCACCATGCCGTAGGCCGAAGCAATGAGTGTGATCGAGTGCGCGACCGTAAACGCGGTGACTACCTTTAACAAATCCCACCAGCGGCAGCGGAACGGAATCACGAGGCATACCAGGAACAACAGGTGATCGATGCCGTCAAGGATATGAGCGTAGCCGGATTTCACGAACACCCAGGCGGCCTGGTGCCAGCGCGGATCCAGCGCCACAAGACCAAAGCCGCCGTGAAGTTCATAGGCCCGCGTTGCCCCCTCGGGCGGCATGAACCGGACCATCATTTTGAGACGCCCCGAAAGCCCCGGGGCCACCCCCATGTCGAGGGAAAAATCGGACCGATCCGAATGGATTGGGTATTCCAGGTGAGCATCGAAATAACCCTGATTCCAGAAGACGTTGGTGTTCTCCGGTAGCCGAGGCCCCACGATGCTGGCGCGTGCCCGCGCATAGCTCTCAAATGACCTGTCGGACGGCTGTGCGATTCGCGCCTGCATACGAACAGGGTTCAATCGAGTCCCGGACTCGAACAGACCAATCTCCTTGGCGACCGCTGCTGCTGCCAGATTAAGAGGGTCGTGGATCCGGGCGAGGTCCAGATAACCGGGGCCGCGCTTGGGAAGATTCATGCTGGCCAGCATGATCAAAGGGACCCGTACAATAAAGTGGAGCCGGTCGCCCTCCGGCTTCACAAATCCATGCAGGATAATCTCGTTGGGGATGTCGTGCGCCTGGACCGGGGTATTAACCTGCGCGTGCAACAGCGCGGCGGCCATGAACAGGGCAACCGCGGCTCTTTGCACCAAGTGCTGATGGTCCATGTCTTGTACCCCTCAAGCAGAGGACATAGCCGATGTTCGCCTGCCTGACCTCGACCGGCGCACGCGGCGTCGATCTAGGGCAGGCCGGTGATGGGGCGGCTTTTCAGGGGCCCCCGGGAATATCAATTATCATCATCATCACCATCATCGCTTCTCATTCCCACCGGCTTGAACTTCTGCGCGCGCTTGCCGGTATCCACCTCAGCGGTGTAGATGGTGCCATACGAGTCCAGCGCCAGGTTGTGCACCCAATGGAACTGCCCGGCGTTGCGCCCGTTACCGCCGAACCTGCCCAGGATATGCAGGGACGGGCGCAAGAGCGTCCAGATATATTGGTTGGTGCCGTCGGGAATGAAAAGTAAGCTCTGGCGTTTATCAGGCGAGGTGTCAAGGTCCCACACGGACCCGGGACCGAGGGTATCCCGTTCGACAAATTTCTCCGCCACGAAGCCGCAGGTACCCGGCCCTGTTGGTGTGCAGGGTACACCGACAGCATTCTTATCGAACACCTGGACCCGATTGTTCACACGGTCGGCCACGTAGACGAGTCCATCGTTGGTGATACGAACGGCATGCACCGGAGTACGGTAATGCGGTGGCGCAAACAGTTCCGGGTCAGTGCCAGGGGCCGGATTGTTATTCGGGCCCATCGCATTCGCCGCGGCGTCGTCCACCGGGTTCTGGCCGTAGGCCCCCCAGTGGCGCTTGTAGGCCCCGGTATCGGCGTCGACCACAACGATGCGGTGGTTCAGGTAGCCGTCCGCGATGTACAGCTCGTTGGTTTCGGGGTCCACCTCCATATCCGCTGGCCGGCCGAGGCACGGCGTGGTGCCGCCTTGGCAGCTATTGGTATCGTTGCTGCCGTTCGTATTTACCGCATGGTCGCCGATCTGCAGCAGGAAGGTCCCGTCGGCGCTGAATTTGAGTACCTGCGCGTCGAAGTCGGTAGCCCCACCGTTGTTCCCGGCCATATAGACAAAGTCATTATGGTCTACATAGATTCCGTGCTCGTTTACCGGCCACTCGCAAGCCGGTGCAATGCAGTTATTCTCGGGCCATTGCCACGCCGGGTCCTGGAAGCCGGCGGCCGGACCGCCCCAGGCCTGTAGCAGGTTACCCTTTTTGTCGAACTTTAATATCGAGGGCGCCGGGTAACAGCAGTCCGCGAGAGGTCCCGCGGGGCGTGGGTTGCCAAAGGCATCTGTATCAGTACCGGGCAGCGCGCCAGTGGCCCCGGCCTCATCACTGGTGAGGCTACGAGGGCGTTGCACGATCCAGATATTGTCGTCCCGGTCAACGGCGATCCCGGCGACTTGCCCTATAAGCCAGTTATTTGGCAGCCGCTTGGGCCAGGTGGTATCGACCTTGTACTTCGGCGCAACGTTCCCCGCCGTGGGGCTAGCCACAGCCTTGTCCAGCGGCGATTGCAAGAGCGCGGCCGAAAACGCTGCGAATAACGCGCCGGCGCAGACATAGCGCAAAATTTTCGACGGTAAAAGTTTCCTTGGAACTTTCATGGTATCCTCCTTAGTTATATTCCGCATAACTTGCAGTTGGATTCCCGTACCACGACTCGCGGTGTTGATCCGTGTCGCTTGCTGACTGCAACCCCTGACTCCTTAGGCTCCCTCCTCGAGCGTGCGGGTTGGTCGGCTGCAAGGTGACAATAATAGGTGGGTGTTCGTGTAGAATGGCGCATAAACGGCGGGGTCGCCGCGGTCCCACTTTGCCTACCCTGACGCCAACGCTAGCAAGCTCGCCACGGATAAGGCTGGCATCAGCCATCCCATTAACGTGGCGATTTCTTTCCTTGCAATTATCGTTATCACGCCCCTGCTGACGCAGGGTGTGATTAGCGAGTCATTGGGCCGGAAAAAGGGCCTTGTTCACACAACTGACTTTTTGAACTACACCACGGTCCAGGATAAACCGCTATCCAGGTAAACGGAGAGTACCGGCGCATGGATACTGCGAAATACCCGGTGGGGAAAACAGAGCCCCAAACGGCGGGAAAGGTCCGAGACACGGCGATTAGAAATCAGGGATGCAACAAGCCGATCTCCGTGGCTCTCTGGATGCATTCCCGGCGACACTTGGCGCCCAGCTTGCTGCGTACGGCATCCAAATGCTGTTCCACCGTTTTGGTTGAAGTGATACCCAGTTCCCTGGCGATCTGCTTGTAGCTCACGCCCTGCGCGAACAGAAACAGCACCTGCTGCTGCCGTTCAGTCAACTCGACCTGGTAAGGCCGCTGCCTTAACTGTTTATGGTTAAGGTCATGGGATACCTCGTTTTTCCCATGTTCGTGAACCACGTTGCCTTTAAGGAAGCCATGCAACTCGTTTGCCAGGCACTTTGCCAGCGCAAGCTTTTCGCCCAGCGGGCTGTCCCTTGAGGTCGAGATATCGACGCATCCCGCAACCGTGCCGTCGACCCCAAACACCGGCACCGCAACTGAATACCAGTCCTCAAATAATTGGCAATAATGTTGTTCGCCCCGCACGATGGCTTTGTCCTTATAGCGAAGCGCCAGCGCAATCGCGTTCGTACCGCAGCTTTCCTCGCTGAGCAGAGCGCCCGGCCTGATCCCCCATTGCGTGATAACGGATTCCAGCACCTGCGGATGAGAGTGGATTTCCATTAGCCGCGCGTTGACATCCGTGAGAATAAAGATCTCATTCTGATCCGACAGGTCTCGGTGAATATCGGAAAAAAGAAGGTGCG
>DMKK01000177.1 GCA_003454335.1 Gammaproteobacteria bacterium
AATAACGATGCACACTACCACTATGTCGCCTATACTTTGGCAGCAGGAGCAACGGAAATGAAAAACAGCGTCGCCGCACACTATACCCACGGGCAGTTACTCGACCGGATTCTTGGCGGTGTAGAGGCCATCGACAAGACACCTGCCACGGTCACCGTGGATGAGCTGGCCCCGGTGGATGAGTTTCATATCGGTGGCCGCCAGGCGTCAGAGGACTTTATCAGTCAGCTGGAACTGTCGACAAACGATCACACGCTGGATGTCGGTTGTGGCATTGGCGGTACGTCCCGCTTCGTTGCCAGCCGCTTCGGCTGTCGTGTTACCGGTATCGACCTGACCCCTGAGTTCGTGTCAACCGGACAGTCCCTGTGCGACTGGGTTGGCCTGTCCGATCAGGTCGAACTCCATCAGGGTGATGCCACCGCGATGCCATTTACCGATGAAAGTTTTGATGCGGCCTTCATGCTGCACGTTGGCATGAATATCGCCAACAAGGCCGGGTTGTTCGCAGAGGTTTACCGCCTGATAAAGCCAGGTGCGTTCTTTGGCGTCTACGACGTGATGCAGACCAGTGACGAGCCGCTAACCTACCCGGTTCCATGGTCCAGCGTACCCGACACCAGTGCATTGGCCAGCCAGGAACAATACATGGAGGCTCTCGAGCAGGCCGGTTTCGATATCGTCAAAATACGCGACCGCCGTGAGTTTGCTGCAGAGTTTTTTGCAGAAACACACCGGCGGATGGAGCAGGCCGGTGGCTCTCCGCCGTTGGGTGTGCATCTCGCCATGGGTGACTCCGCGCCCGTCAAGATCAGCAACATGGTGGAGAATATTGCCGCTGGGCGCGTCTCACCGGTCGAGATCTTCGTTGTCAAATGATTTACGGTTACCTGGAATGATGTATCGCGCATCTGGGAAAAGACGTGTTTCGTCGCGGAAGAATTCCATAGATTAAAGCTGTCCATTCCTTTAGGTGATACATTGACAAAGCCGTCGCTGCCCGCTGTTCCAACAAAGAAGATGATGAATATATTTGGCGTTGACGCCAATTCTGTTGGTTATTCTTTGTCCTGGAGCGTGAAATACCTATACGACATGCGTGTCGCTAAAATATTCAGCAATCTTTTCATCGGCCTGGTCGCCAAAAAGAAGTTCACAGGCTTCTTTCAGGCCCGGTGCATTTTTGATGATTTCCGGTCGTTCAATTAAAGCGATCTTGGATCTGCGACGCAGAAAATCCTCCAGCTTGGTGACCATTTCTCGACGTGCCGCCTCACGCAGTTCGCACCGAATGTATTCCGTCCCCTTGATCAGCACTTCAGCCTGGTCGTGATTTTCCTGTATCAACTCCAGTAATGTGAAGGCCGTGGCCCCGTACCTGCGCCAAAGTCGCGTGGAAAGATTTTCGCAGGACTCGGGTGACGTGTAACCATCCAGGTCTGCCAGGCGTGCAAGGTGAAAAAAACGTGACTTGGTGGCTTGGTCAGGTTCGCCATACCATTTGTAGTCCGGAAAGGGCACCTGGATACCCATGCCTTCGATAATGTTGCAAATCTTGTTGCCGACGTTGAGACAATCGGTCAGCTTGCCGCCGAATATGGTTATATGTTTTTCCTGCTGACCGGTTTCGATAACGTGTTTCCGTGATAGCTGCATCCGGTCGGCGTCGGCACTGGCGCCGGTATTTGCCTTGATAACGAGAGGGCGTACGCCGCACCGCTCGGCGATGATGTCCTTTTTCTCAATGGGTTTGTCCAGGTCAAGCAGGGCGTTGACATTGTGCAGAACGAAGTCTCGATCGCCTTCCGTGACTTCCTTAGTCGGATGATCCACCCGGGTATCGGTGGTGCCTATACAGGTCCTGACTCCCATTGGAATGATAAAAAACAAACGGCCATCACTGGAGAAAAAGGTCAGTACCCGTGGTTTTTTGGTAATCCGCTTGACGATCAGGTGAATGCCTTTTGATAGCAGCAAACGGTGTTGTGTCTCTTGTCGAACGGTTCGGTTGTAGTCATCTGCAAGTGGTCCGGCTGCGTTGATCAGGGATTTTGACCTGATCTCAAACTCATCCCCGGTGAGCCGGTTTCTGGCTTTTGTGACCCAGGTGCCATCCCGGGTCCTTTCTGACTGCACGGCTTCTACATAGTTGGCGGCGATACACCCGGCCGTTAGTGCCGAGCGAATAAAACCGAATACAAAGCGTGCATCGTTGTCGTGCAGATAGGCGTCCGAGTATTCAACACCCCCGGCTGCATTTTCAATGTTGACAGCCGGTTCTTCGGACCGGATGGTCTTTCGTGTCAAATATCGCGGTCGTTTGGTGAAGCAATTCCCCATCAACCAGTAAAGCCAGGCTCCCAGCCAAATGAAGAGTGGGGGAAAACGAAACCCTCTGGGCACAGTTGTAAAAAAACGGATTTCCTTGACTGTTGACGGATAATTACGAATCAAGTGGTTTCGGCTATTGCACAGCTTTCGAACCAGTCCGTATTCGAAGGTCTCCATATACTTGATACCGCCCCAGGCCAGGTTGGAAGACTCCTGGCTTGTCAGGCCGGCAAAGTCTCCCTGATCGATGAGGGCTGTTTTGACCCCCTTTCCGGACAATGCTGCGGCAGACACTGCACCATTGATGCCACCGCCTATGATCAGGGCATCATAGGTCGTTTCGGAGAGCTTGCTAATATTGGTGTCGCGTAATTGCATCGTTAGTCCAGCCATTCTTCTATAAGCTATCACTTGACGGGGAAGAATGCCCCAAACACGACCTTGTTTGCAAAACAATCTCATGTATCACCCTTGCGAAGACTACTGTATGTAATTACAGTATAGACTCTGTAGTCACCCGTTCAGGATAATATTTATGTCACTGGCCACTCTCTCGCCTGCATTCTGGCCCCGTGCTATTGCTCTGGTGGATATGAACGCCTTCTTCGCCTCCATTGAGCAATACGATCATGCCGAGTGGCGCGGCCGGCCGGTCGCGATTACCAATGGTCTGCAAGGTAGCTGCATCATCACCTGCTCATACGAAGCCCGTGCTTACGGCATCAAGACCGGCATGCGCCTGAAATATGGCCGTCAGCTATGTCCGGAGCTAATCCAGTGTCCAGCACACCCGGAACGTTACGCGGCAATATCTACCGCCATCATGAAGGCACTGCAGGATATAACGCCGGATATTGAGGTGTTCTCGGTGGATGAAGCCTTCCTGGATGTCACACATTGCCAGCGCCTGCTGGGCACCCCGGCGCAGATCGCCCGGCTGACGAAACAGAAGGTATTTGAGGCATCGGGGATCCTGTGTTCGGTTGGTATCAGTGGCGACAAGACCACTGCCAAATTCGCCGCCAAACTGAATAAACCGGATGGCCTCACCGTGGTTCCACCGTGGGCGTCCGCAGAACGTTTGCGTGACGTGCCCGTGACTGAACTGTGTGGTATCGCGAAAGGCATCGGCCGCTTCCTGGCAGGGTACGGGGTGCACACTTGCGGCGAGGTGAAAAAACTGCCTGTCAGCGTGCTGGCACGGCGCTTTGGCAACCCGGGGCGGCGTATCTGGTATATGTGTCAAGGACAGGATCCTGCAGCCCTGCAACAGGAGGTGCCGGCACCAAAAACGATCGGTCATGGCAAGATCGTGCCGCCGAATACCCGCGATCCCGACGTACTGTTGACCTACCTGATGCACATGAGTGAAAAAGTCGGCGCGCGACTGCGACGCCATCACTTGCAGGCGCGAACTTTTGCGACAGGTTTGCGTACAACTGAAGGCTGGGCAGGCAGCAAGTTGCAGTGCGCCCTTCCAACCAACGATGGCCATCAGATTATGGCGCTATGTCGCAGCGTGATCGATAAAGTCTGGCAAGGACAAGGTATATATCAGGTGCAAGTCACCGCGCTGGACCCGGTTGACAGCGGCAGCCAACTGGAATTATTTGATGTCATGGACAACACTCAGGATGATGTGAACGCTGTCATGGATGCCGTCAACCGGCGTTACGGAGAGTTCGCGCTCGCACCGGCACGACTACTCAATCGCTCCAGCATGCCGAACGTAATTGCACCGGCATGGAAACCCTTCGGGCATCGGCAAACTATCTGAGAACACTATGTGCGGCGGCGTCTATTATTCGATCAATGATCAGGATATCCGGGTGTATTTCCCGAACCCGAAGGCACAACTCCCTGTAAAAGTGCGTAACGGCGAGACCTGCACACTCGCCTGGGGACGCCGCCATAAGCAGGCCGGCGCCTTGCCTCTCGGTGGCTGGGCCCGCCTGGACAGCATCTATGCCGGACGCTGGGACCGCTGGTTCCCGGTGGCGGTAAAAATACCCGTCAAAAGTTTTATGGAGAAAGACCTCGAGGGCCACAGCCATTGGTACGACCTGACCAGGGGGCAATGGATCCAGGGACTGGTTGCCCGCCACCGGCAGGAGCGCCGCATATACATCGTCACGATAGAACCGGAACTGGCAGAGGCCGTGCATGACCGCTGGCCACGGATTATGAGCAGTTAACGGGCGGTGCCGGAGCCGTTTTCTTATTAGGTGCCATGACTGGTTTTGGCTGGTCTGGGGCTATTATGACGTCTGAATTATTGGTGTGAGTACGTAGTTTCCACAACGCATGCTGATGTTATAAATGGTAATTATTCACATAGTGTTTTGAAATTTCTCTGCTATCTTTAAGCTCATAGCCAGTGATTGGAACATATTATCTGGCTTAATGAACAACTCAACGAGTCTATTTGGATACTGTAATAGGCGGGAGGAGATGCACCATGGGACAAGCATTACATAGCATAGAGAGCGAACCTGATCATACTGTTGAGATAGTTGTGCACATAACCGAAACCTTGGGAGAGCAACAGCGAGAAGATTTAGTTGCCGCACTGGAAGATAGTGGCGGCATCACCGCAGCGGAGTTCTGTCCGTTGCGTTACCACCTGATGTTGGTCAGATACGACAGGGAGTTGTATTCCTCACAAGATGTGCTGAACCGTGTCACATCACAAAATGTAAATGCCAAGCTGATTGGCCCGGTATAGTTAACGACACAGTTACCACTCATCATGCGGCGGCCTTCGGGTCGCCTTTTTGCTTGTTGGGAAGGACCATTTATGGCAAGGGTTACCGCCGATTACGAACCCTGCATCGACGAGATTTTCTGTGACCGGGAACGGCAACACTGAATTCGGACGTCCGCGTTTTGGCGGCTTACAGTTGTATCCAGGAAGAAGCGGACGTTAATGCACTATCTTTGCGGCAGCCCCAGACGGTGCAGGTTTCCCATTCGTCTCGATAGATCATCACTACTCTGAACCCACCTGGCAAGCCAGTTTTCAACAGGAAAATTCGGGTATGACCGTACCAGGTCATGGATTACAGACTTCGCCTTTTCCTCCTTCCCGAGTTCCGCATACGTAGAAGCATGGAAAACCATCATGTGGGGACCAGTGGGTCCCCCAGTACGCAGGTTTTCTTCAAACCGCTCGGCAGCGGTCGAATAGTCTTCGGTTTGGTAATACGCAATGCCCAGGACGTTGCGATAAGGTGTTCTTGGCTCAGCGGGATCGAGCCGTATGGCCTCGGACAATTGAGTCATCGCCTCAACCGGATTGCCAGAGAGCGTGAGGGACAACCCGTACACAAACCGGGTAAACGCATCACCTGGTTGAACCGCAATGGCTCGTCTGGCGTTGGACAGGGCTTCCTCCTGCCTGCCAGACATTGCATAGGAGAAAGCCAGCGTGACGTAGCCCATGCCGAACCCAGGGTCTGTCTCGATGGCTTTTAAAGCCAGGTTAATGCCTTTTTTCAATTCAATATTCGGTTCCGTGGACTTGAGAAACAGGACTGTGATTGAATGGGAAAACCCTTTGCCGGCGTAGCCTCCAGCAAACTCCGGGTCGATGTCGATAATGCGCTGGAACATGTGGCGTGCCGTGATTATCCGGTCCATGTCGTTAGGCGGCATCAACAGCACCAGGGCCTGGCGGTACAAAGCGAGGGCTTCTGGACTACTGGAATGACGTTGGTTTAACAGCGCCTGCTCCTCAGAGGAAACCTGAACAGCCATGTGTTTGACAATGCGTGCCGCCAGAACATCCTGCAGGCCGAGCAAGTCATGTGTCTTACCGTCCAGGCGGTCGGCCCAGATCGTTGTGCCGTTGACGATGTCTATGAGCTGAACATTGACACGAATCTGATCGTCTTCATGTTCCAGGCTGCCACGCAAGGCATGGGTTGCGCCAAATTCCCGCCGGAGCGTCTCCAGATCCGGCGAGCGGGCATCGAGATTCAGCAGGGATGCGTGGGCCATTACTGACAGTCCGGACAGCTTTGCCATGTCGGTAACGATGGCTTCCAGGAGGCCGGCGGCCAAGCGATCTTCAAGGGGATTACCGGAGAGAGTCTGCAACGGCAGCACAACCAGAAAGGCCGTTGACGACGTGCCTGGATCATCCCTGATCACATCAGACGCACCAGGTACGGCCTGCCTGTCTTTCTCAAACAGCATCCAGCCGGCAATGACGGCGCTTATCGCGAGCACCAGTAAGCCAGCCAGGATATAGGCCTTCCGGTTTGGGGCAATGGATACTGGAGGGGGTGTGGATGTCTGAAGTTGTGCGTTGGATGCAACGTCTTCATTCCGGCTGAATATGGGTGAATAGCCGCCTTTCGGGACATCGATGCGGACCGGGTTGTCACGCCCGGACGCTTTATAATACGACGCCAGCCGCTGTCGCAGGCGTCCGGCATCCACTCTTACAATGGTATCGGTACGGGGATCGAAATTTTCGTCCCGGCTATACACCTCCCGGGCAATAGAAAATGCTTTCAGCCTGTCGCCCCTGTCAGCAAGCTTCTCCTCCACCACGAAGCGCAAAAAGGAACCCACTCGCTTTGACCGTTTGAAATCGTCCGACCCAAGTACGTGTGCAAGTGCCGCGCGGATGTCGGATTCCTGCAGGGGTGCATGTGCAGGCCGGGAGTTCACTTTGTTGTCATTCATCTGGAAATATTCTGTAACGATATGAGTATTATGCATATTGTGATTATTTTGTAACGTTACATTTCTGCAAACGTCACGCTTTTTCACCCCCTGCCACCTGTCTTTCCTGGGGATTATGAACTATAAGGCATGCCTACAGTGTAGAGAACTTTTCCGAGGGTAGAAAAGCCACATTTTCAGAACACGATATCAAGGAGATCTGTGATGAACAAAATATTTATGAAATTGGGGATCAGCGGGGTTGCCACAGGTGCTGTCGTTGGCCTGTGTCTGGCAGTGGCGGAAGTGCCCGTGCTATCGACCGCCTATGCCGAGGAAGTACCAGAGGTTTCGCCCGTCAAAGCCAGGCCTCGGGAAACCTATTATCCGAATAGCGAGGACCTGGGCAATGACGAGATGCGTGTGGTCGCCTGCGGCACCGGCATGCCGACGACGCGCGCCGCCCAGGCAGCGGCCTGCTTCCTGGTGGAACTCGGTAACGGCGACAAGTTTCTGTTTGACATCGGCGCGGGATCGGCTGAGCGGATCTCCTCGCTGCAAATCCCCTATGACTATCTCGACAAGGTCTTCATCGGCCATCTGCACACCGACCATTTTGGCGACCTGATGAATCTCTGGGTTGGCGGCGCGCTGATGGGACGGACCGTACCTCTGCGTGTATGGGGCCCGAGCGGGGCCGTGCCCGAGCTCGGTACAGCCTATGCACTGGATCACCTGCAAAAGGCACTGACCTGGGACATCGCCGGCCGCGTGGGTAACACCGACCCCCGTGGTTACTTCATGGAGGTCACGGAATTCGACTACAAAGGCGAGAACCAGGTGGTCTACGAGGAGAACGGCGTTACCATCCGCTCATTCCCGGCCATACATGCCCTGGACGGCTCGGTCAGCTTCAGCCTCGAATGGAATGGCCTGAAGTTCGTCTTCTCCAGTGACACCTATCCGAACAAATGGTTTGACAAGTATGCGAAGAACGCCGATCTGCTGGTCCACGAGTGCTTCATCGCTGCGCCCGATCTTGTCAAAAAGATGCGCTTCAGCCCGGAGTCGGCGCTTCAGGTTGGCCTGCAGGTGCACACCGCACCCGAGGCCTTCGGCAAGGTCATGAGTGCAGTGAAACCGCGCATGGCTGTTGCCTATCACTTCTTCAAGGACTGGGACACCACGGCGTCGGTCCATGACCGCATCCGCAAGACCTATGACGGCCCACTGAGCCTTGC
>DMKK01000104.1:0-1151 GCA_003454335.1 Gammaproteobacteria bacterium
TTTTGTAACTATTCATCATATCCTACGGGCTGATGGGTGCGTCGCTGCGCTCCTTCACCCATCCTACAAAAAACCGTAGGTCTTCGTAGGATGGGTGAAGGAGCGCAGCGACGCACCCATCAGTCCGTAGCATGAAGTGAAATCAGCTTACAGGCCAAGATTTTTGCAACTATTGGGTTAATGCAGCAGGTTAAACAGCTTGCGGCGATAGCGGGTGACCAGGTCACCCTTGTTGTCGAGTAGCTCAAAAATTGCCAGCAGGCCTCTGCGGCCGGCGTCATCACGAAAGGACCGGTCGTGCTGGAGCAGTTGCATGAATGTCTCCAGTGCGTCCTCAAAGCGGTCGTTTAGTACCTGCCATGCGCCCAGCTGGTAGCGCGCCTCCAGGTTGTCCGGTTCGCGGCTAACGGTAGTCTCGAGTTCTTCAACGGGCGGCGCATCCTTTATTGCCAGCGCAAAATCGAGCAGGGCACGTAAACGCATGGCCTCGGTTTCATCGCGTACATCACGCGGTAGTGCTGCAAGCAGCGATGCTGTTTTTTCCAGTTGCGCTTCCCGCAGGCACAGTTCTGCATAATCGAGTGCCAGCTGATGATTATCCGGTTCTTCCGCGTGGGCATCCTCCAGCAGTGCCAGCGCCGCGTCATGTTGCCCCTGCTGGTAAGCCTCCTTTGCCCTGGCACGTAGCCGGTCGGATTCACGTTCGATGTAACGGTCCAGGATGGTACGCATGGTGGCCTCGGACTGTGCCGCGAGGATCTCTTCAACGAGCTCTCCCTGCTTGTAGACATGCAGGGTTGGCAGGCTGCGTATGCCGTGTGTCTTCGCCAGTTCGCGTTGCTCGTCAGTATTGACCTTCGCGAGCACAAATTTCCCGTCATATTCATCGACCAGTTTTTTCAGTACCGGCATCAGCATCTGGCAGGGGCCGCACCAGTCAGCCCAGAAATCGACCAGCACGGGGACTTCGCGGGAACGCTCCACAACCATTGTCTGGAAGGTCTCATTGGTTACATTGTAAATATTCTGTAAGCTATTCATATGTCATATATATTCAATCGGAATGGCGATTGTTTGATTTCTGATCCTGGTGACCACTACAGGTCCAGTCTGATAAAGACAGATATTATTGCCACGGAATCCACGGAAAA
>DMKK01000104.1:1197-7247 GCA_003454335.1 Gammaproteobacteria bacterium
GTGGATTCCGTGGCTAATTGCAGGCTATTACTTGCGATCTATTTCCATATTATGCAGAGGTAGAATCGCCCATCACAACCAGTTCCTGGCAAGCGGTAAACAACAGGTAGGGCCTGACCTCCATCCCGGGCCATAGTTTTGCAATTCCCGTGGTATACAGGCGCATTTGTTCCCGGTAGTTGCCCGCCAGTTCACTGAGTGTGTCAGTACCGGTAGAACGGTGTGTCTTGTAGTCAATCACATACACGTTGTTGCCGCTCAGAACCAGCCGATCGATAATACCGTAGATCAGCACATCTCCTTCCAGGTATTGCACCGGGACTTCATTAAAAGCCTGGTCAAACCGGGAAGGCTCAAACAAAAACGCGAAGGCAGAATGTTGACGGGTTTGTATGGCTTCCTGCCACCATCGCTGTGCTTCGGGATCATCCGGCTCTCGCCCGATGCTGCTGGCCACCGCAAGCGGCAGGGTGCCGGATACCGGCAGTGCCTGAGTGCTCAGGATTTGCAGCATCAGGTGCATGGCGATGCCTCGTTCACGACCATCGGCATCACCGGTTTGAGTGATGGTTTCTGTAATGGTTCCTGGCGTGGTACGGCTCGGTGCTATCTGGACCTGGGTGTGCGCGACCGGGATTATTCCTGACAGACGCTGATCGACTGCAATGCTCACCTTGTGTACCGGATGTTCTGGCTGCGGGGTGGNNGCCTGACCAGTTGCGTGTGCGCAACCGCCACGTTCGGTGTTGTCCCAATCGGCAAGGGCAGCGCTCACCAGTTGGTACCAGCTCCCGTCACCCCCCCGATCCGGCTGACTGCCGGAGATGTACAGGTACTGGCGCGCGCGGGTCATGGCCACGTAGAGTAAATTGGCATCTTCCCGCAGTGCCTCCTGTGCCTGTCTCTCCAGCAGGCCCCGGCTCACGCTATCCAGTTTTGCCGTGGTGCCGGCCAGCAGGAAATGCGCCGGCCGGTCCCGGTCACCGGGCCAGTCAACCAATGCAGTATAGGCATGTCCAGCCTGCTTCACGGTCGCCGTATCGGCCAGAAAGATTACTGCTGCCTCGAGCCCCTTGGCGCCATGGATCGTCATCAGCCGTACCCGGTCATTATCCGCTTCTTCCGGGGCATGTTCGTCGGGTTGATCCTGTTCAGACTGGCGCAGGCGGTTGAGTTGCTCCAGGAAACGGGGCAGGCTGGGATAACGCCCGTTGTCAATTTCCAGCGCCAGTTCAATGAAGCGGATCAGGCTGGCGCGTACCCGTGGCCGCAATGCCGGCGGGAAGGCGGCTGCATAGCGCGGTACGATCTCCGCTTCATGGAAGATGCGGTCAATCAGGTCATGCACCGGTATCCTGCCGGTGAGCGCCCGCCAGCGTTCCAGCATTGCGTAGATGCCGGCAAAGGGTAGCTGCTGCGCAGCGGCGAGCTTTGCCAGGCGTTCATACCAGCTGCCGGATGCAGCAGCGGCCAGCGGTATCAGTTGTTCACTGTCCAGGCCAAATACCGGTGAGCGCAATACCTGCGCCAGTGCCAGATTATCATGGGGAGAGATCAGCAGATTCAGCAGGCATTCCAGGTCGCGTATTTCGATATTGTCGAGCAGGGTCCCCTTGCTGGCGCTCTGGTAGGGGATGCGCCGTTCCCGCAAGGCCTTTTCGTAGGCATCGGCATGGGTACGCTGGCGTAACAGGATGATGATGTCACCATGGCGCAAGGTGCGCGTCTTACCATCCCGGGTTACCGACGTGTCGTTGGCAATCAGGTCACAAATTTCCCCGGCAATCATTTGCCCTTCCCTGGCATAACGCCGGTCTTCACTGGCAGGGCGTGGCGTCTGCAGAGGGTTGCGCAGTTCCGTGGGGGTGGTTTCTTCAGGTGTTGCGCTTGCGGTGATCAGCGGTAGCAACTCAACCCGGCCGTACACCTCCGGCAGGTGGGTGGTGTGCGTGTTGAAACTGCTGATGTGCTGCTTGAGTGGTTCACTGCCGAAGACGGTATTCACACAATCTATAATGGCCTGCGCCGATCGCCGTGAGGCATCCAGGGGATATTTTTCTGCCTGCAGGTGTTGATCCAGCCACTGAGCTGCCTCTCCCAGCAGCGCCGGGTTGGCGCGACGGAAACTGTAGATCGACTGCTTGGTATCACCGACCAGAAACACCGAGCGGTCCCGTTCCTCATTACCGGCAGCCAGTTCCTGCAGCAGGGGCAGCAGCAACTGCCACTGGGTCGGATTGGTATCCTGGAATTCGTCGACCAGCAGGTGATCGATGCGGGTGTCCAGCTTGTATTGCACCCAGGCGGCATGCTGACTCCGGTTTAACAGGGCACAGGCCTGCCACTCCAGGTCGGAGAAATCCAGCAGCCGCTGTTCCTGCTTGATGCGCTGGTAATGCGTGAGCAGCTGACTGCCAGCGGTTATCCAGGCAATGGAATTGTTAAAGGTATTGCGGCGGGCGATGCGGTCCTCGATGGCCAGCAGGTCAGCACAGATCCGGTGGTGCAGGGTGATGAACTGCTGTTCATCTGCTTCACCGAGACGTTTGCACTGTGCCTTGCTGGCCTTCCTGCTGCGTGGTTCATCCTTTTGAGTGAGAAAAATCGGCTTGATGGCTGCATGAAATTCTGCTGGAGACGGGGGGGCAAGCAGGGCCTCTGCAAGGGTGCTGGCATCGCGGGTATTTGTACTGGTCGTGTTGCGGCCAAGCAGGGCGGCAAAGTCTTTTACCGCCTGTCGTTGCAGGTCGTCCGGGAAGCCTGCCAGCGGGTCTGTTGCTGCATCGACTTCCAGCAACTGTTCAAGTTGGCGGCTTGCGTATGCCTGTGGGTCAGACTGCCCCTGCACCCAGGCCCACCAGTCACTGCGATGTGACAGCAGGGAGCGCAGCGCAGTTTGTACATTGCCGAGTCCGTCACAACCCGCTATCAAACTGTCCAGTGCGGTGGCTATCGGGCCGGATTTGCCGGCTGTTTCTGTTACCAGGGCATCCCAGGCCTGTTGTTCGAGCAGCCCGGTGGTTTCGCTTAATTCAAAGCCGGGCGATACACCGGCTTCCAGGGGGAAGCGTTGTAACAACTCCTGGCAGAAGGCATGGAAGGTGGTGGTGCGCAGTGCATAAGGATTAAACAGTACTTCCTCATACAACTGCCGGGCGCGCTTGCGGGTATTTGCAGTGGCCGTGATGCCGACTTCTGCGAGCTTAGCATCCAGCTGGTCGGGTGCTGCACACATGAGTTCGTGCAATCGCCCGGAGACACGCTCCTGCATTTCTGCGGCTGCCTTGCGCGTAAAGGTGACTGCCAGGATGCTGTCGGGACGTGCACCGGCCAGCAACAGGCGGAGTATGCGCGTCACCAGCAACCAGGTCTTGCCGGTACCTGCCGAGGCATGGACGGTCGCATTACATTGCGGGTCCGCCGCCTGCAGGGTGTTATTGGCGTTCACTGATTTCTCATTACAAGTGGTCTGGAATATCTATTAGTAAACAAAAGACAAACAGATCGTCCCTTCTTCCTTCGGGAGAAGGACAGGCGGTAATCCTCTTTCGGGAGGAGAGGGGGTGACAGGCAGTTCTTAAGGGTTGCGGACATTGTTAACCACCGGCCGCATCGGTTTGTGGGTCGTCCAGCCAGGCCTGTTGCCGGCACAGGCCGTCCATTTCGCACCAGCGACAGCTGTCTGCATCGCCCCAGGCGGGCAGTGCTGCGCCGGCCTCGATGGCGCCGAGTACCTCGATCAGGCGCTGTTTGACACCGCCTGCAAGGGTGGCCAGGGCTTCACCTTCCAGGCTGGCCCCGCTGCGGATCTTGCCGTCAACTTGCAGGTATTCGACGCGTGTTGGCGGGGTTGCGCTCAACAGGGCATAGGAGGTCAACTGTACTTCTTCACCGCTGTCGACCGCCTCCTGTTTGGGTACGCGGCCGGTTTTGTAATCCAGGATGTCTGTACCTTCCCCGCCGGTGTCGATCCGGTCCAGCCGTCCGTGCAGGGTGCGTCCGCCCGGGAGTTCCAGGCTTGCTTGCTGTTCTGCAGCGCTGAAGTGCCAGTTGGCCTGATGTTTTATTTGCCAGCCGATATAGTCCGGGATCAACACCCGCCAGCGGCGCAGCCAGGCACGGTGCTCAAAGTTGTCTTCCAGTTCCCTGGAAAAAATGCTGTCTGAAATCTGCTCCAGCAATGCAATGGCCGCATGCTTGTTTGCCGTTGTCAGCGCCTCGGGAAACGGGCCGGGGTAGCCATCGCCTCCCTGGTGAAACAGTTCCAGGGCGCGGTGTACGAGTTGGCCATATTCTGCTTTTTCAAAGGCCTCTTTAATCTCTTCCCGGGGTTTGAGTTTTAACCCGCAGGCGGCAAAGAATTTGTAAGGACAGTCGATCAGGTGCCGGTGTGCGCTGACAGAGATACGCTCGGGCAAGAGGGTGGCCGGTAATGTCGGGCGCGGGTAGCCTTGCGGCTGTGGCGCAGGCAGCGGGTTTTCGCCACGTACCTGCGTTGCCGGTTCCTGCAGCAGCTGTTCCAGTTCATGGGAAACCAGGTCATCCTGCCAGGCCAGTTGATGGAAGGTCTGAAATGCTTCCAGCCAGGGACTGGGCATGCGCATTTCGCCATTTGCCTGCTGGTGCCAGGTCAGTAGTATCCGGGGCGCGCTCTCCAGCAGGCGGCGCAAGCGCTGCAGCTGTTCCGCGTAACGCTCCGGCCATACCGGCAGGCCCAGGTCCTGGCGTACCGGATCATTAAAAAAAGGTGACTTTGCGGTACGGGCAGGGAGGTGTTCCAGGTCGCAGGCACCGATGACCAGCCCGTCGTACTGGCCAAGCTGTGCCTGTTGCAGTGTCAGTAATAGCACCGGACTGTCGGTGGTGGCCGGGCGAAAGTCATGTCCTTCCAGTGCCGCACCCAGCCAGGCACGAAATTCTATCCAGCGCATTTTTAGGTCGCAATGCCTGGCGGCAGTGTAGAGTTGCTGCCATTCCTGGATGATGCGCTGGCCGGCAGGGTCTTGCTCGAAGGCGGCCCAGATGCCGAGCTTTTCGAGGCTGTCACGCAGCGCCTCGAGCAAGGTGGCGGGTTTTGCCGGTGCCTCACCCGGAAACCTGCGCAGCGGGTCGGCGGCCTGCTCAAGCCGGTTCAGCAATTGTTGCAACTGTGCGGCGGTTTCCCGGGCCCAGCGGGTTGGCAAGCGTTGCTGCCGTCGCTTGATGTGGTTGCGATAGCGTTCCAGGCCACGGGCAACTTGTTCGTGCAGTATGATGTCGTGTTCAAGTCGATAGACCGTGTCCGCCAGTTGTTCCCGCTCATCGTCGGGAAACACAAACGGGGACTTGAGGACATCCAGCAAGGGTTGATGGGCGAAGTCTTCCTCGACGGTTTCCAGCCAGCGTTCCAGTACGGCGGCGGCACTGGTGGTGGACAGTGCCCAGCCGCCACTGTCTTGCAGGGTAATGCCGGCACGCTCAAGCAAGGCGCGCACGCGTCGTGCCAGCCGCCGGTCTTCGGTGACGATAGCAAGCGGTTGTTTGCCATCCAGCAGCCATTGCCGCACCTGCAAGTCAATGGCGCGTGCTTCCTGCTCTGCCGAGCTGGCGGGGAAAACGGCGACATGATCTGCCAGTGGCGAATCAGTATGCGTCTGGCTGAACATGCTGGCACGTTCGGCCAGTGGTGCGCTACCGGTGCGGAAAACGGCATCGAGGCACTGGCTGGCAGGCTGGTCGTTGACTGCAGGTGCTGCCTGTTGCAGCAAGGTCTGCAGGGGTGCTGGCTGGCGCTCATCAAGGCGGCCGTCATACGGGTAGGAAATGCATTCAGCACGGTTGGCAGCCAGCAGGCTTGCTATCCATTCGCCTTCGGCCGCATTGCTCGAGTCGAACCCTACCAGGTAGAAATAACAGTCGTCCTGCCGGTCCCGGCTCATGGCCAGACGTTGCAGCGCGGCCAGTCCGGGATCCAGCATGTCGTTGCTGGCTAATTGTACATGCCAGGCCTTCCAGAGCCGGTGCACGATACCGGCTTCCATGCCCAGCGGTTCCGGCAGGGTGTCGTCAAT
>DMKK01000300.1 GCA_003454335.1 Gammaproteobacteria bacterium
CGGGTCTTCGGCCTTGAGGCCGAGGTCGGCGCCCGGCAGACCCACTTTCGTAAGTCCGGTGCGGATCGGAGACTGGCCGGTGATGAACGCCGCCCGTCCCGCGGTGCAGCTCTGCTGACCGTACCAGTCAGTGAACAGCGCGCCTTCCTCGGCGATGCGGTCGATATTCGGCGTCTTGTAGCCCATCACGCCCAGATTGATGGCGCTGAGATTGAACTGGCCGATATCGTCGCCCCAGACGACGAGGATATTGGGCTTGTCCCCGGCGGCGGTTGCGCTACTCGCGAAAATCGCCAGCAGCAACCCCAGACAAGTTTTGCAGATAATTGTTGGTCGAATCATTAATTCTCTCCTTGAGTTATTGACTAGTGCTATCCAGCACGCCTGTATATTTACTCCAGTTACTGGCCTTACGCAACGCTTGACAGACGCGCGCCTACGGTGTTTCCGGTGGCAGGATTTCCGGCGCTTCCAGTAAAATAAAGACCCGCACTATGGCATTGGCATTCCCGCGTGCTGACCTGATTACGTGTTTCAATTCGTCTTTTATCCCAACCGGCAGTGCACCCGCGGTTGTCAGTACCACGGTAATACCCGCCTCCGGTGCAATACTCTGGCGTGCGATCTCGATCATGCGCAGTGACGGGTGGTCTTCAAGATAGCGACGCACGGCCCTGCGGACATCAACAGAAACCGGGTAGTTCGCCGGTCGCATCTGGCCACTGCGGCTTTTCTCCAGCACGTTTATCAACAGGGGCATGGCCAGAATCACTGCCAGCAGTGCCAGTGTCAGTGTAACCCTGCGCACCCACCGGGGCGCGGCTGTACCACCGACCGCCACATGCAGGCCGAGCAACCTGAAGACCAGGGACGCACCCAGGATAATCGCGACCAGGTTGGTTGCAAACAGTATCGCGGCATTACCCGCCACGAACAGCCGGTCATTGGTCAGACCGATGCCGATGACTGCCAGCGGGGGCAGCAGGGCCGCTGCAATGGCGACACCGGCGAGGGTACCGGCCACATTCGGACGGCCCATGGCATAAGCTGCCACCATCCCGGAAGCAAGGGCAATAATCAGGTCCAGCACATCGGGATCACCCCGCGCCTCTATTTCCATCGAGGGTTCAAAGCCGGGATTCAGCGCCCCGAAAAACAGCGAGGCGCCCAGGCCAATGATAATGCCCAGCCCGCACACCGCAATGGCGTCACGAAACAACCGCAGGTTCCCCTGGGTCAGAGCGAAGCCGGCGGCCAGCAGCGGCCCCATCAGGGGGGCCACCAGCATGGCACCGATCACGACGGCAGTCGACCCCTCCAGCAGGCCGAGAGAGGCCAGCGTCGAGGCCAGCAACATCATCATGATAAAATCGACGCCGCCATCGGCACCGACGGCAATACGTTCCACCAGTTGCTTGCGCTCACCACGCTCCAGGGTCGGGAACAAATCGTAGAAACGATCCCGCAGACCAGGTTTTTCAGAGGGTTCTTTCATTGAAGCGTTCCTACGGGTGATAGTACGCAGGATGTGCTGAGGTACGAAGCTTCCGCATCCTGCAGCTACGGTGTATCTGATTACTGGATGTGCTGCAAAATACCGTCGAGTTCATCGAGGCTGTTGTAGCTGATTTCGAGTTTTCCCTTACCGCCACGGCCTTGCCGGACGGCAACATTGGCACCCAGCTTGTCGGAAAGGCTGGTCTCAAGATGCTTGATATTCGCGTCTTTCTTTACGGCCGCCGGTTTCGCCGGTTGCGGCCGCTGTATTGATTTAACCAGTCCCTCGGTCGCGCGCACGGTCAGGCCCCGGGATACCACCTGGCGTGCCGCTTCAAGCTGCTGCGCGCCACGCAGTGCCAGCAAGGCCCGTGCATGTCCCATTTCCAGGTCACCCTGCTGGACCATATCCTTGACCGCCTCTTCCAGATCCAGCAGGCGCAGCAAATTGGAGACAGCGGCCCGCGAACGGCCCACCGCTTCTGCAGCCTGTTCATGCGTAATTTCAAATTCCCGGATCAGGCGCTCCAGGGCTCGCGCCTCTTCCAGCGGATTCAGGTTTTCACGCTGAATGTTTTCTATCAGTGCAATGGCAATGGCAGCGCGGTCTTCCACTTCACGCACCACGGCCGGTATCTCGTGCAGACCTGCCAGCTGCGAGGCACGCCAGCGGCGTTCGCCGGCTATAATTTCATAACGACCCGTATCGATACTGCGTACCACGATCGGCTGAACCACACCCTGCGCACTGATGGAATCGGCAAGGTCCTGCAGTGATTCCTGGTGCATGTCGACACGCGGCTGGTATTTGCCACGCTGAATCACATCCACCGGCAACATGCATAACGCACCGTCCGCTGGAGTCGCTGCCGCTGCGTCCTCGGTAGCCGGTACGGACTTGAGATCGGGTGGTGCAGCAACGGGGGCAGGTTCCTGTGCAGCACGTGCCCCCGATCCCAGTAATGCATCCAGACCCCTGCCCAAACCACGTTTTTTCACTGCCATGTCAGTTACCGTTTTTGAATGCAATCAGCTGGATTAAAGTGACCCGTGCACGACCGATTCTGCCGGTTCTACTGGCTCTACCGGCTCTGCTGGCTCTGCTGGCTCTACCGGTGCAACAGCATTGCGGCGCAAGTACTCACCGGCAAGTGCCAGGTACGCGCGCGCACCCCGTGAGCTCTTGTCATAACACAACACGGGCAGACCATGGCTGGGTGCTTCCGCCAGCCGTACATTGCGAGGGATGATGGTACGGTAGAGTTTGTCACCGAAATGCTCCTGCAGCTGTGCCGAAACATCATTGGACAGGTTGTTGCGGGCATCATACATGGTGCGCAGCAGCCCTTCGATTTCCAGCTCCGGATTAATGCTGACGCGCACCTGCTCAATGGTATCGAGCAGTGCAGACAGGCCTTCCAGCGCATAGTATTCACACTGAATCGGAATCAGGACACTGTGAGCAGCGGCCAGTGCATTGACCGTCAGCATGCTCAGTGATGGCGGGCAATCTATAATGATAAGATCATAATCGTTTTGTACATATGTCAGGGCAGCACGCAGACGGCGCTCCCGATCACCCTTCCCCAGCAGTTCCACTTCCGCTGCCGTCAGGTCCGAGTTACCTGGCAACAGGTCATAACCTGACTCCGGTGCTTGCACGATTACCTCGCGAATGTCGGCAAGCCCCAGTAATAAATCGTAACCGGTTTTCTCGGCACCATGCTTGTCGATGCCACTCCCCATGGTGGCATTTCCCTGGGCATCAAGATCAATCAGCAGTACGCGCCGGCCGGTCTCTGTCAGTGAGGCAGCAAGATTTACACTGGTGGTGGTCTTGCCTACCCCGCCCTTCTGGTTGGTAACTGCAATAATCTGTCCCATAGTTCAGGTCGCCTGTTCACCCTCTTCGACATGCATAATGACCAGGTGCCGTTCTGCATCCAGTCCCGGTACTTTCAGTGCAACAACGTCATCAATCACCGTTTTGTCTTCCAGACATTCCACCTCGGTCATGGGATACACACCCTTCATGGCGAGCATTCTGCCCGTGTCACTGCACAGACGTGCCGTGTAACGATAAAAATCTTGCAAGTCGGAAAAGGCGCGACAGGTAATGGTGTCAAACAAACGTTCAGGCTGATATTCCTCGATGCGCGCATCTTCCAGGGTGACATTCTCCAGCTCCAGTATGCCGAGCGTCTGTCGCACAAAACGCAGTTTCTTGCTGCTGCTGTCCAGCAGCACAAACTCCCGTTCGGGACAGGCAATCGCCAGTGGGATCCCCGGCAATCCGGCACCCGTACCAATATCAAGAATCCGGTCGCCGTGCAGGTATGGAAGGATCGTCAGGCTATCCAGCACATGCCGGGTGACAATATCCGCGGGCTTGCGCACCGAGGTCAGATTGTAGACCCGGTTCCAGTTCATCAATTCGGTGACATACGCCATCAACAACTGGTCGTCACCCAACTGCTGATCCAGGCCCAGCTCGGCGAGCCCCTCGTCAAGCAATTTGCCATGATCGACAAAGCCGGTATTCCGTGCCTTGCGATTGCGATTATAGAGTCCGGTATGCATGGTCTGTTATCAATGCATCGTAGTTATGCGCGCTTGCGTGCGATCTTGTGCTTTTTCACGTGTATCAGCAACAGTGACACCGCTGCCGGCGTAATGCCCGGTATGCGTGCTGCCTGGCCAATGGTTTCCGGCCTGACATTCCGCAGCTTTTCACACGCCTCGTTGGAAAGCCCCCTGACGGCATTGTAATCGAAATTCACTGGTAAAGGTTGATCCTGTTGACGTTGTTGTCGCTCAATCTCCGCCTGTTGCCGTTCGAGGTAACCGGAATACTTTGCCTGTATCTCAACCTGCTCGGCTACCCCGGCGTCTGCAACTGCAGGACCCAGCCCGGTAACCGCCGTGAGCACAGCATAATCCAGCTCGGGACGACGCAACAAATCAGCGGCGCACTGGTCGCGTTTTAATGGTTTCTCCAGCAAGACTGACAGTGCCTCGGCCTGGGGTGAATCCGGGCGCACCCGCAGTGCTTGCAGGCGTTGCTGCTCAGCGGCAATGGCTGCGTGCCGTTCGGTGAAGACCTGCCAGCGCCGCTCATCGATCAACCCCAGCTCGCGGCCCGTCGGTGTCAGGCGCAAATCTGCATTATCCTGACGTAATGACAGGCGGTATTCGGCACGGCTGGTAAACATACGGTAGGGCTCCGAAGTCCCGCGCGTCACCAGGTCATCGACGAGTACACCTATATATGCCTCGTCACGGCGCGGCGTCCAGGCCGGTTTGTCCTGCGACCGGCGTGCCGCATTCAGCCCGGCCAGCAACCCCTGTGCCGCCGCTTCTTCATAGCCGGTGGTGCCGTTGATCTGGCCGGCAAAATACAGGCCGCTGATCACCTTCGTTTCCAGCGAATGCCGCAGGTCGCGCGGGTCAAAAAAATCATATTCAATGGCGTAACCCGGGCGCGTGATGTGGGCCGCTTCAAAACCGGCGATGGAATGCACCAGTTGCTCCTGCACCGCGTAGGACAGGCTGGTCGAGATCCCGTTCGGATAAACTTCATACGTATCCAGTCCTTCCGGCTCAATGAAAATCTGGTGCGATGACTTGTCGGAAAAACGCACCACCTTGTCCTCGATCGACGGACA
>DMKK01000095.1 GCA_003454335.1 Gammaproteobacteria bacterium
ACATAACCAATGATCTCCATATCGCATGCCCATGGGTGCCAAACCCGGCTCCCGGCGCAACGGTATCATCATTGATCACTCGCAGGGCCGACACGCCCATGTGCTGCGGATCATAGTAATTTGCAAAGGAAAAGCTATGCCAGGAATCCAGCCAGCCATGGTTGGCGTGGCCACGTTCAAGAGCGAGGCGCAGATTAATCATGCTCCACTCCTGCCAGATCGGCTATCAGGGTCAGCCATTATCCCGGATTAAGGCGCCAGCGGGAAATCCAGTCAAAAAAATTCAAATCAGGGCGAGGGAATCCAGGCCAAAACGTCGCTTGACAGAATAGAGCCCCTTAATTTGCGGGTACCCGGAATCACAAATCGAGGTCATTGTCATGTTCAAGAACGCCATCTCACTCATCATCACAGTAATATCATTAGGTTATATCCTGTTTGGCAGCCAGGTCCAGGCCGCCGTGGCCCCGGCGGTATTGGCCGGTGGCCCCATCAAGAGCCAGCTCACTGACAACCGCTGTGTCGACATCAACGGCAATAGCAAAGCCAGCGGCGCGGCCGTCATCAGCTGGTACTGCCACAACGGTGACAACCAGCAATGGCTGCTGCTCTCGACCGGGGAAATCCGCAGTCGCCTGGATCTGTCCAAGTGCCTGGATGTGTCCGGCGGCACGGCCTACAACGGCACCCGAGTCCAATCCTATGACTGTAACGGCACCGGTGCCCAAAAATGGGATTACAACCCCCGTACGGGTGAACTGAAGAGCCGCGCAGGCAGCAATATGTGCCTGGCCATTCCCGACGGCAACACCACCGCCGGTACCCACCTGATCACCTGGCAATGCGTTGGCCTGCAGGATCAAAAATGGACCATCGCCATGTTGCCCTGGAGCCAGGTGAAATCGGCCCTGAGCAGCAACCTGTGCCTGGATGTGTCCGGCAACCAGCCCAACGGCAATGCCATTATGTGGCTGTGCCACAACGGCGCCAACCAGGGCTGGATGCTGAATAAGGAAGGCGAACTGCGCAGCTCGGTGGCCAATAACCGCTGCCTGACTATCGCTGGATTCTTCCCCTTTGCCGGCGCCAATGTCATTAGCTGGGAATGCCAGGGCGGCATGCTCCAGAAATGGTCCCTGACCGAGAAAGGCGAACTGCGTTCCCAAGCTGATCCGAACCTGTGTCTGGATGTCCACAATGCCGAGACCTATCCGGGGACCAACGTCAAGATCTGGCTCTGTAACGGCAACAAGGCGCAGCAGTGGGCGTCCAGCAGTTTCATGGAAATGGAGCTGATGAAGTTCGACGGTTATGTCGCCCTGTCCCTGCGCAGCGGCAGCCAGGCCAGCATCATTACCGCACCCGAAGCCATCCTCATGCTGATGAAACAAAACGGCGCCAGTGATCAGGACCTGGCCTTCCTGATTAACAACTTTAATCCCATCCAGAAAAATGAACTCATCCGCCGCTTTGGCAGCACAGTGCTGTCCGACATGAACCTGGCCATGCCGGTAGCAGGCATTGCCGTCATCTCCGGCATGGTGAGCCTGTCCGGTCCCGAGGCCGAAGCTCCGCACTGTGCAGGCACGGCCAACGCCAGCGACGGCCTGGGCGTGAACTGCGAAGGCGGCATCAAACTGCTGGGTGGCGAGGCCGGTCCTGCCTCGGGTGAGATCAATACCATCTCCGGCAGTGCCATCAATCACTTCAACCCCAACGGCAGTTTTGAGATCAACAACGGCTTCGACCTGATCAGCGGTGAAGGCTTGCTCGGCGATGAAAACGGCAGCTATGCCGGTGTCGGTGGTGGAGTCGGCCTGGGTCTGGAAGGCGCCGCCAAGTGGGGTGAGGACGACCAGTACGGTTTCACTGTCGGCATCAAGGCAGTCACCATCAAGCTCTATGTCAAGGGCGATGACGTCAAGCGTGCCTTCAACAGTATGCTAGAAGGCCTGGTATCGTTTGGTCTGACGGTTGCCGAGGCGATGGTCGAGTTGGGCGCCGCCCTGGAAACCGTTGCCGAGTTCTTTGAAAAGGATGTGGTGAACTTCTTCAATGATGCAGGCAGCGAACTGGAAAGTGTCGGCAATGCCGTCGCCAGCACCGCCACCAGCGTCTGGGACGAAATCATCGGCTGGTTCTAGGCACCAAGGCCATACCGTTTAAACCTGCGAGCGGACATCCCTCGCAGGTTTTTTATTTACTGAGAATATTTCTCTTGCAGGCACGTGACTTCCCGGCGGCTTGTCGCTTTACCAGGAACGTCTTCCCCGTACGAAAGGGAAAATTGCCTTTAATAAATTCCATGTAACCAAATACCTTGGCAAGGCCGTCGCTAACGTACCCCGCCAGGGACACAAAGCTTGGATGACAGAAGGCTAAGCATTGCTCGAATTTAGTATACGGTTGCTGGAATTCTTCATCGAAGAGATGGCCGAGTTATGTCTAAGCTACAGACCAATATAGTGAGTAGCTTAAACGGCCAAATCTTTTCCCACTAAAAGTGCTCCACTGGGAAGCCCAAGGTCAACCCTATCCAGAAGCTAACAGACAACAGCACTGTTTTAGACTTGTGGTAGCACTTCACTATAAGACCGTTTTCGTCCATATGCGTGTGAAACATCTTAGGCTCCTGACATACTGCTCTAGTTGTTGTATAAACAGTTAACGCCTCACGCTTGCATCAACAAGGCGCACTGGTATGCGGATATCACACCATCATGGGCACGGGGATAAGTGTATGAACCGCGACCGCGGTAACCCACCGCACTCACCCTTCAAAATTTGCGACAGACTCGGATATTCGCTACTCCCCTTTATCCAGATGCGCGGCTTTAAACCCCTCCTGGGTACGATAATTGTTGGGATCGATACTGTGCAAACTAATCTTCTGATGGATCGCCCTCGGAGTCAGACCCAAAGACTTCGCTACCTCACAGACATTGCCGCGGCAGCGTGTCAGCGCCTCCTTGAGTAATAGCGCCTCCGCCTGCTGTTTCACTTCCTTGAATGACAAACCAGGCTGTTGTCCGACACTCGCTGGCGCAGCGTCGTTGCTGTGAGGAAGCAGCAGCTCAGACATAATGGGGGCGGCTGAAAACAGGAACGAGCGCTCTAGGACGTTCTCCAGTTCACGTACGTTTCCGGGCCAATCGTACTGCATCACCCGCGCTATCACGGTCTCGCTTAATGCGTTGATGACTTTGTTGTACTTCGCGGAGAGTTGTCCAAGAATGTGATTAACGAGTGGCAAAATATCTTCGCGTCGTTCGCGCAGCGGCGGGAGAAAGATGGGCACCACGTTTATTCGATAATAGAGATCCGTCCGGAAGCTTCCATCGGCTATGAACTTGTCCAGCCGCATACTGGCCGCGGCGATCACCCGAACATTTGTCGACAGGCGCTGCTTTCCTCCCACACG
>DMKK01000250.1 GCA_003454335.1 Gammaproteobacteria bacterium
CCACTATCCTCACCCGCCGTCTTTTACCAACCATCCCGTGTAAGGCTCTGCTATCAGGCTTGCATTGTAGTAGCGTCGCTCACCAGTCACTTCTTTTCCGACCCAGTCAGGCAACGTGACAGCCTGGTCTTCATTATCAAGTTCCACTTCAGCAACAATCAGCCCGGCATTGTCGCCGTCGAACTCATCGACTTCCCAGGTCAGACCATGGTGCTCAAGCCGGTAACGTGTTTTTTCTATCAGGGGGCGTTCACAGAGTTTATCCAGCATTTCGCCGGCCTCATCGGCCGGAATTTCATATTCATACTCGGCGCGCGTGGCGCCGACAGAGACACCCTTGACAGTGAGATAACCCTTGTCCCGAATCAACCTGACACGGACGGTACGTTCCGGCACGGTGGAAAGATAACCCTGCCGATACGGGACTCCCGTACCAGGCACACGCCAACCTTCACCCTTGACCAGATATTTCCTTTCAATTTCCTGGGGCATTGTTTTGCTAATCTCTCATTTAAACAGCAGTTGATGGACTGAAATATAAAAAAACGTGGCTATTCACCACAGCGGTACAGGGCACGCTGAGGACAGGGATACCTGGTTACCCCGTCTGATGGGTGCGTCGCTGCACTCCTTCACCCATCCTACAAAGAACCAGGTTCTGGTTACCCCGATATCTACCCGGCGAAAACTCACACTCTCAGGCCTTCCACACTTCCTCATCCGACTGCGGTGGAAAATGCTTCATTAACTCCCCGATCACAAGATCCAGTGCCGTACGTACAGTATTCTCAATGTACCAGTTTTCAATAATGGGTATCCCGGCCTTGTCTGCCTCATCCAGCAACCAGGATTGCAAATCCCAGATGTCATCCAGGCTTCCCAGGTAGTTCGAGGCCTGGCGCCAGTTTTCCTCACGACCACGGCGTTTTAGCTGTTTGTGCAACAATTCCTTTTTCATACTGGCGAGCATGGCGGTGATGACAATCGCCTCACCTTCCTTCACCTTAAGCTGCAATTCTGTAGGCACCACATGGACACCTTCCAGGATCAGGTGGTGTCTTTCAAGGATGGCACGGTCAATGGTTGCTTCCAGCGCCAGTTTCATTGCGGCAAACTGGGAAAGGAAACCGGTGACGACCGGATTTTCTATGGTCTGCCGGATGCCATCGACGGAACCCGGCAGACCACGCCATGCCTCGAAGCTTGAATACCCCAGGGTAGGCACCATCTGTGGAGACAGATAGGAGCGTATGATCTCACGCATCATGTCCGTGGACTGGTGGCGGGTGATATCCAGCCGATAAGCCAGTTCGGATGATACCGTGCTCTTGCCGCACCCCGTGGTACCCCCAATCAGTAAAATCAGGGGTATGCCGCTGTTCTCAAACCGGCGCCATGACAAATAGCGGTCGGCTGCTTCCTGCGAACAGTTTTCACGCAGACATCTGTGTATAACCCTTCGCAGGGCCTTGTGGTCAATTTCCCGGTGGCCGGTTTTCCTCAATTTTGCCAGCACCTTGCGCGCACCCTGCATGGCCATTCCCGGCGGAATGGCGCAGGTTTCCAGCGAATGCGCCAGGATACCTACAGAAAAAGGGGTACTACGTGTGGGTGTGTGCACCACGATGCCGGGTTCATCGCGGGGCCCCGTTTCATAGAGCTGGCGTTTTTGGCTACCGTGGTGCTCTTCCAGCAGGCCGGCTACCCTGCTCTTCAATTCAGTACTCGTAACATCCTGTCTTTCCTGCAATTCAGTGCGCACCACCCGCGCCAGGCCGTAGGCTTCATCAAAGGCAAGACCGGCATTCACCAGAGACTGCACCAGAATCCCCCGCAGAAAAGGGGAGCGGTTACCTTCAGGCTCATTGATGACGATTAATTTTGCCATATTTGCAACATACGACGATCAGGGTTCTGGCGTAAAAAAGTGTCCCGACAATTTTTCTGCTTGCCACACTTTATTTTCATTCCGCTCATACTAATAAGAGTATGACACAATGACAATTGCGTCGGGGCATTCTATACTTTGCAGCAGCCGGTATTTCACACTGCGATTTACCCCGTGGTGAGAAATGCGGGCTGGTAACGGCGATCTTGTCTTCAAGACTCATATAATGTCGACGAGTGCACGCAACTGTTTTATAACGGTGGACTACAGCCTATGGGGGGCCATCCACATGAGACATTTCCTGGATAACAGGTTTCCCGGACTGCGGGATGCCATTCATCGTAACCGGCAGGAAAAAAACCTCAGCCGCAGCAGGATTGCTGAAGTCCTCAATACCGTGGAAAACGTGGTGGATAGCACGGACAGCAAGATACGGCTGGTACCCGGCTATAAAAAGAAACTGCAGGGCATCATTCAATCCTCGCTTGAATTTGCTGACGACCTCGTCGATCAGATCCCTGAGACCATAGAAGTCAGTGGCCGTACTTTCGCCACCAACCCGTATGTGAATGCCTTTTTTACGAACGTCACGGATCTGCAGTCTGTTTTCAGTCACAGCTCCGAAATACGTGATTACATGGAAGACACCCTTGACGATGCCCATGACGATAATGACAGTTGCTGCGCCCTGCTATGTATGCGCCGGACAGAGAAAACGGTCATGGGGATGGAACTGTCAGGCGGCACGCTGAAAAGGGACGTCTTGCAGGTTGCAGTCAGCTTTTCGGATCACAGGGTTTATTCACCGGCCCTGAGTGAACCTGAAACACGAGCAGGTCTCAAGACCTGCCTGTTCCAGGGCCTGACGACCAATGCACTTGAGCGTATCGTAAAACTCCAGCTTGCAGGTCACCGCCTGCAAAGCCAACGCCAGATGCTCCAGGCAAGACTCAGACGCTACCGGCAAAAGGCAAGGGAAGCGGCTCAGGACACCCGGACTGACAGCAAGATTGCGCAGGCTATTGAAGAAACCAGCCGGGAACTGGGGAAGACCGAGGAACAGATGATGCATACGCCGCTACTAACACCGCAAGTAGCACTGCAGCAGGTAACGGACGTGTTCAGCAACCCGGATGATTTTATCCGGATCAAAAAGTTTCCGCTCAGCCTCAACAAGATGGGCATCAAGGTCAGCGACGATTCATCTCAACCCGTCAACAAACTCAATCTGACCGAGGTACGCATTGGCAATGAGCTACCCCGCGTGGTCACACTGGCAACCTTCCCGCGAAAGGAACTGGCTCCCCGAGCGATGTTTTCAGCTCCCGGTTGACCCGCGTCTGATAAAACCCGACTACGCTTCTGGCTCAACCCGCAACTTCACCACCGCCCGGTCAGTAGCCTCTGTTACCGTAAACTTGAATCCTGACTCCACTATAGACTCGCCCTCAGCGGGAATATGACGCAGTCGTGCCATCATCAGGCCACCAATGGTATGTGATTCCACGGCTGGCAGGCTGGCTCCCAACACCTCATTGACTTCAGAAATCGGCAGACGTGCATCCATCAGGTAAGTCTCTTCATCCAGCATTTCGAAAATACGCTTGCGTCGCGGCAGGTATTCCTCGAAGTCATAACCGACGTCAATTTCGCCGACGACCTCTTCCAGAATGTCTTCCATGGTGATCATGCCAATCGCCGAACCAAACTCATTTACCACGATCGCCATGTGATCATCCCGGGTGCGCAGGACAGGCAGCAACTGGTCTATATTCTGGTAGGGTGAAACATAGTGAGCGGGCTTGATAAGTTCTTCCAGGGGGCGATCTGGCAGTTCCTTGTCCATCAAATCCCAGGTTGTCAGTGTAACAACACCCACGATATTACTGATATTCCTGCTATACACCGGGAGCCGGTTATAGCCACGCCTGCGTACCAGGGTAATGGCGCTGCGGGAATCACGATTGCGGTTGATCGCAGTGATCTCGGCAAGCGGGATCATCGCCTCGCCAACCGAGGTATCCGCAAAGCGAATCGCACGCTTGATCCGCGCGCGGTCAAAGACGTCCACATTGGCGCCACGATCAGCCATGTCCACCACCATGCGCATCTGTTCCCGGGTAATAAACACGTTTTGCTCGCTCTTGCCGCCACCCACGAGGCGCGCACACAAACGCGCGATGCGTGAAAAGACAAACACGAGGGGATAAAACAATATAGAAAACACCCGCAGGGGATACACGATCACCTGTGCAATCTCGTTTGATTTCTGCTGGTACACACTCTTGGGTACTATTTCGCCCAGCACCAGGAACAGCGGGGTAAACAGCAACACTGCGTACAAGTCACCCAGTTGGCCAAATGCGCGGATCATCAGCATGGTCCCTAGAGTCGTCAGAACAACGGTCGCTATATTGGTCCCGACCAGCGTGGTACCCAGCAACACGTCCGGTGTCTCGAACAGCTTGAGCACCAGCTGCGCTCCCCGGCTCCCCTGGTTCGCCTTGTGATGCATTTTGAGCTTGTCCGAATTGACCAGGGCAATTTCCGACCCCGAAAAAAAACCTTTCAGCAGCAACAGCACCACCATCGCCAGAAATATAAGCAGCAAGTCCATCATCACACCTTCGTTCAATAATTCACTTTTCGTTGAGGATCCTGAGGCTTGTCGCCGGTTTCATCAGCCTCTGCGCGGTAATCACGCGTCGCATCCGTGTCGGCATCTGCAGGGCCCTGCGCCTGTGACCCTCCTTCACGGGCAGCAGACAACCCGTGCTTGTCGGTGCCACTCCCGGCAACAGTGATTTCCGCCGCTGTCCTGTCATCCGCAGCCGTCACTGCCGCCACCCCGGGGTCTTCATCCGTTTCATCGACAGCGGTACCGTCGACCCTGCCACCGCGGTTTACCCGCACGTGGGCAATACGATGCTCGTCCATTTCCAGGATCTTAATAATGATATCTTCGATACTGATGCTGTCACCCACCCTGGGTAACCGGTCAAGATGCCGGAACGCAACACCGCCAACGGTTGTCATGCGCGGGTCCTCGATCCCGAAATTGCTCAGATTATTGAAGTCGGTCAGCTTCATGTCGCCGTCCACCTCGTAGGAGTCCTCGTCACGTTCGTGATACAACTCCTGCCCCTCGACATCCCCCGATATCTGGCCGAATATAAAGGTCAGCACATCCTTCATGGTCACGAAGCCCTCGACCCCGCCAAACTCGTTGAGGACTGCCGCGGCGCGGGCATTATTGGCCGTAAAGAAGTCGAACATCTCATCAACTTTCTTGGTGAGGGGAACCACTACCGGTGAATGTATAATGTCATCCAGTCCCAGTGTCGTCAGGTCGGTCTCATCGAGCACCAGCCGCAGGATATCCTCGGCATGGACAAAACCCACCAGGTTGTCCCGGTGCTCCCGGAATACCGGGACCCGCGGGTGACGGTAGTTGCGAAACTGCTCGACCATTTCCGGCACCGTCATACTCACATTAAGAAATGCCGTCCGCGTTCGCGGGGTCATGATCTCGACGACTTCCGTATCCCCCGCCTCCAGCAGGTTGTAAATCAGGGCGCGCTCGGTTGCATTGAGTTCCCCTTCCCGGGCAACCTCCTCCACCAGTGTCCTGAATTCATCCAGCTGCAGAATATTCTCCGCAGCCTTTTCCTCGCCGACAATCAGGGTAGTAATGCGATCTGCAATGCTGCGAATCACCCATACCAGCGGAGCAACCAGCCTGACCCACATGCTCATGGGGGTTGCTACCATCCCGGTACTAACACGCACCGGATTCGAAACGGAGATAGTCTTGGGAGTGACCTCGCCAAACAGCAACAACAGGGGCACCATGACCAGCACACTGATCCAGACAGCACGTTCCACGCCATAAAGAACCACCAGTATGCCCGTCATATTGGCAGCAGCAGCAATGTTGACCAGTTCATTGCCGCACAGGATAGAAATAATCAAGCGCCGCGGTTGGTCCAGCAGTTCATGGAGAGTCTCGGTATGACGGTTACGTTCACGGCGAAGTTTTTGCAGGTCCAGGCGGGACAGGGAGAACAACGCGGTTTCCGACCCGGAAAAGAAAGCCGAACCGCATAGCAACAACGCCTGGATAACCAGGCGGACAACCATATCGGGTTCTGCAAGGCGCGCAGTATCGAAGACAAAAAAGTCCTTCGTTGCCACCCAGAATAACCCCAGTTCCTGTATCAGACCATCCATTACCGCCCATCTCCAGGGGATTGCAGGTAAAGACCGCTGTTACCACCACATCGGTATAAAAATGCCGGGTGATCCGGCTCGTTACCCGCTGACGAATCTGTATCCAATCCCGGTTCCATGACCCCGAGCCACGCTTGCCGGCCCGTGATCTGCTTCCTTATATATCACTCAACCTGATACACTCTAAGGTAACCTTAACGGCAGAGTTTAACAATGCAAAAGACCAGCGAAAGTACTCAACGGCGAGGCTCGACCCCCGCCTCATCGAAGCAGCGCAGTTCGACCGGCGGCAAGCCCGCCACCGGCGCCCCGCCCCCAAAAAAGACCCCGGCGAGGGCGGCAAGCACAAAACAGCCGAAAATCACCAATCTGGATGATCCCAGGCTCTACCTCAACCGGGAGCTGACCTGGCTGGAATTCAACCGCCGGGTGCTGCACAAGGCCACGGATGATGCCACGCCCCTGCTGGAACGCGTCAAGTTCCTTGCGATCGTCAGCAGCAACCTCGATGAATTTTTCATGAAACGTGTTGGCGGACTGAAACAGCAGATTGCTGCCGGTATTCGCACCCCCTCCATTGATGGCCGGACACCCGTGGAACAACTCCGGGAAAGCCTGGTCGTGGTACGGGACATCCACAAGGAACAGAACCGGATTTACCCGCAATTACTTAAGTTGCTGGCGGCCCAGGGAATATGCCTCAGCCGCTATACCAAACTGAATAAGGAAGAGCAGCAATGGCTGCGGGACGAATTTGTCGCCAATATCTTCCCGCTGCTGACGCCCCTGGCCATGGACCCCGGACATCCCTTTCCCTTCATCTCCAATCTCGCCCTGAATCTGCTGGTTTCACTGCGCTATCCGGGCGGCAGCGCCAACCACTATGCGCGCGTAAAGGTGCCCATGGTGAAAGGGATTGCGCCCCGGTTTCTGCGTGTTGGCGACAGCAATACTTATGTAAAGCTTGAGGATGTTGTCAGCAACAATCTGGACCTGTTATTCCCGGGCATGGCGATCACCTCCTGTGAACTTTTCCGGGTTACCCGCAATGCCATCGTGGAAAGCGAGGAAGAGGAAGCGGATGACCTGCTGGAAATGATTGAAACCGAGCTGCGTGACCGTCATTTTGCCCCCATTGTGCGCCTGCAGGTCGATAAAGACATGGACCCGACTCACCGGGGCATGCTGGCCGCTGAACTGGGTCTCGATGAGGCCGCCGATGTATTCGGGGTTGAGTCGCTGATGGCCATGCGTGATCTGTTCGCGATCGCCGGCCTGGACTTCCCCGAACTGCATGATCCGCCCCACAAACCGGTTGAACATACCCGGCTGGTCCACGACGCCCGCAATATCTTTCACATCATCCGGGAACGCGGCGCCCTGTTAATGCAGCACCCCTATGAATCCTTCACCACCAGCGTGGAACGCTTCCTGCGCACCGCCAGTGAAGACCCCAAGGTGCTTGCAATCAAGATGACGCTGTACCGCACCTCGGAAGACAGTTCCATTGTCGACTCCCTTGTGAACGCCGCCCGTAACGGCAAGCAGGTTGCGGTACTCGTTGAACTCAAGGC
>DMKK01000032.1 GCA_003454335.1 Gammaproteobacteria bacterium
CAAAGGCCGTGACCAGCAGCGCACCTTCAATGCGGTTGAGACGGCCGGGTCGCCCGCGAAAGCCGTAGGCCATGACGAACAGCGCCACTGTCAGGCCTATCATGACCGGGTAGTCCCGCGTCAGGACAGCAGCATCAAAGGGTCCGGGGCTGAGCAGTCCCGGCAAGCCAAGGACTGCCAGCAGGTTGAAAATGTTCGAGCCGATGACGTTGCCGATGGCAATGTCATGCTCGTTTTTGAGGACACTCATCACCGAGGCTGCAAGTTCCGGCAGACTGGTGCCCAGTGCCACAATGGTGAGGCCAATGATGAGATCGCTCACCCCGATTGCCTGTGCAATCGATACGGCGCCCCATACCAGGATCTTGGAACTGGCAACCAGGCACAGGGCACCGACAAGCGTCCAGAAGCAGGCCTTTGCCATCGTCATGTCAGTCGGGACTTCATCGGCGAACTCCTCGCTCATGGGGTCATGGGAGGACTTCTCCTTCATGCCGATACGGGCCATCCAGGCGAGCATCAAGGGAATGCCGGATAGCAGGATGATGCCATCAAGTCGTTCCAGGTTGCCATTGAGCAGCAGCAACAGGGTCAGCAGCATCACCCCCAGGAGTACCGGTAACTCCCGCCGCACAATGCTTGAATGGACGTTCAACGGCATGATCAGGGCGGTAATACCCAGGATCAGGGCAATATTGGTGATGTTGGAGCCGAGGGCGTTACCGATTGCCAGTCCGCTGTTGCCTTGCAGGGAGGCGACTCCGGAAACCAGGATCTCCGGGGCCGAGGTTCCCAGACTGACGATGGTCAGGCCAATAATGAGTGGCGGTATACTGAGGTTATAGGCGAGGGCACTGGCGCCGACCACAAAGCGGTCGGCGCTCCAGGTAAGCAGGACAAATCCGCCTGCAATGGCGAGCAGTTCCAGCAGCATGGTGTTTAATCAGGCAGGTCGGGACAGGCCGGGAACGGCTGGCCTGGGCGGCTGCCGGTTCGCGGGCGGGCGCTGCATAAGTCCGCGGGTAAAAAAATCTTCATCAGGGAAGCTCTTGAACTCATTCTGCATTATCATACACGCCGTCATGCATAGACCAAAATCCGGTAGCTGTGAAATAACCCGGACACCCTGACAGGATAAACAGAGCGATACTCAATTATGACGGAACCGGTAGTACAGATCAGAGGCCTGCAATTTGCACACGGTGAGCGCATGATTTTTGATGGTATCGATCTGGATATTGCACCCGGTAGAGTGACCGCCATTATGGGGCCCAGTGGTACCGGCAAGACGACATTGCTGAAGCTCATCGGTGGCCAGCTGCGTCCGCTGTCCGGATCTATCCGGGTATACGGGGAAGAAGTGACACAGTTGAGCCGGAAGGGTCTGTATCAGTTGCGCAAGTGCATGGGGATGCTGTTCCAAAGCGGCGCGCTGCTGACGGATATCAATGTGTTTGAAAATGTGGCCTATCCCATGCGTGAGCACACCCGGTTGCCGAAGGCATTGATACGTGATCTGGTGCTGATGAAACTCCAGGCCGTCGGTCTGCGCGGGGCGTCCACCCTGATGCCCAGTGAACTTTCCGGAGGCATGGCACGGCGGGTTGCACTGGCCCGGGCTATCGCACTGGACCCGAGTATGGTGATGTACGATGAACCGTTTACCGGACAGGATCCTATTTCCATGGGGATCCTGGTGAAGCTGATCAGGGAATTGAATGATGCCCTGGGGATGACCAGTATTGTGGTGTCCCATGATGTGCGTGAAACAGCGGCTATCGCGGACTATATTTACCTGCTTTCACAGGGCAAGGTGATCGAACACGGCAAACCTGAAGCCTTGAGGGATTCATCGCTGGAATGGTCTCGCCAGTTTCTGGAAGGCAGGCCGGACGGCCCGGCGGCCTTTCATTATCCGGCACCTGATTTCCGGGATGACCTGTTACGTGGAGGGCAGTCAAAATAATGCTGGATGTACTGCAAAATCTGGGCAGGGTAACCCTTGGATTTTTTCAACGGCTGGGGCGGGGGCACCTGTTTCTGTTGCAGATCTTTGCCACCATTCCGGGCGTGTTATTGCGGCCCCGTCTGGTCCTGACGCAACTTTATGCCGTCGGTGTGCTGACGCTGCTGATTATTCTGGTGTCCGGCCTGTTTGTCGGTATGGTGATGGGCCTGCAGGGATATAATACGCTGGTCGATTTTGGCGCCGAGGATTCCCTGGGCGTGATGGTTGCGCTGTCACTGGTGCGGGAACTGGGGCCGGTGGTTGCCGCGTTGCTGTTTGCCGGACGCGCCGGTTCGGCGCTGACCGCCGAGATTGGCCTGATGAAGGCGACGGAACAGTTGTCCGGGATGGAAATGATGGCTGTTGATCCGATACAGCGCGTGGTGGCGCCGCGTTTTCTGGCAGCTTTTATATCGTTACCCTTGCTGGCGGTAATCTTCAGCGCTATTGGTGTTTATGGCGGCTATTTCGTTGGGGTCGATCTGCTGGGTGTGGATGATGGCGCCTTCTGGGCGCAAATGCAGGATAAGGTCGATCTGCGGGGTGATGTATATAATGGTGTGATCAAGAGTGTTGTGTTTGGTTTTGTCGCAGGCTGGATTGCATTGTTTGAAGGTTATGATGCGGTGCCGACGGCAGCCGGTGTCAGCCGTGCCACCACGCGTACCGTGGTACATACTTCACTGGCAGTACTCGGGCTGGATTTTGTTCTTACGGCATTAATGTTTGGAGAATAGGGAATTGAATAACAGAACAGTCGAAATCGGGGTTGGTTTGTTTGTGGCTTTGGGTATCGCAGCCCTGTTCATGCTTGCCATGCAGGTGAGTAATCTGGGGACCTTTGTTTCTGCCGATGACAGTTACCTGCTTGAGGCGGGCTTCGAGAACATCGGTGGACTCAAGGTGCGTTCTCCGGTGACGGTCTCCGGGGTGCGGGTAGGCAGGGTGGCTGCGATTGATTATGACGATGAGGCCTTCGAGGCGGTCGTCACTCTGCGTATTAAATCCAGCTATGACGGTTTTCCGGAAGATACCTCGGCGAGTATTTTTACGGCCGGGCTGCTGGGTGAACAATATATTGCACTGGAGCCGGGCGGTTCGATGGATAACCTGGCCGACGGTGACCGGCTGCAGCTGACCCAGTCGGCACTGGTGATGGAACAGATTATCGGGCAGTTCCTGTACAGCACCTCTGCCGCGAAGTCAGGGGAGTAGTGTATGGCCGAGCCACAGCTGGTCGAAAACGGTGATGGCAGCTGGTTGCTTCAGGGGGAGCTGGATTTTGCCTCGGTGCCGTCGGTCCTGAAGCATGCGGGTGTGAATATGCTGGGCAAGGAGCAGATCACGGTTGATCTCAAGGGGGTTACCCGGGCAGACAGTGCCGGTCTGGCGTTGCTGGTGGAGTGGTTGCGTGAGTCGGAGAGCGCCGGTAATAGCATTAAATTTGTGAATGTGCCGGCGCAATTGTTGTCAATCGCACGTGTTTGCGGACTGGAAGAGATACTCTCGCTGAACTAGTGCTCTTTCAAGCTGAATGCCAGTTTTTTATATAATGGCCACGAAATCCACGGAAGGACACGGAAAATAAATGCCTTAATGGACCTTACTTAAGGGGTATCGTCGGTAAAAACCTGAAATTAGCCACGGAAGCACACGGAATTACACGGAAGTAAATTCCCTTATAGAATTATTTCCGTGTAATTCCGTGTGCTTCCGTGGC
>DMKK01000122.1 GCA_003454335.1 Gammaproteobacteria bacterium
CGCCAGGCCCAGATAAAGCTGCCATCCAGCCCACGACCAGCGGCACCCGCCACCGAGTTGGACTGGTCTGATGCATAGACTTCATAGGGTATTGAATCACCGGCCATGGCAGCCGGTGCGGTGAGCGCGAAGCCCAAGGCAGCGGCAATGGCTGTTACGTTAGTTTTAATGCTTTTCATATATGACTCCCACCATATTTGGTTGGTTGATTTAACGTCGTTCGTACCACTGCACGCGTTGACAGCAACGTGTTTTTTTCTAGCCCGTTCGCAAACAGGTTGCTGACCGCATCCACTGCCCCGGTGGAGTGTTACTTAACTTTCCTGCGGATAATGCCGGCATGACAAATATGTCATGTGACAAAGTGTCGCATTGCCGTTGCTTATGCAAACGCAGTGCCAAAGAGCAGATTCATTCATAAAACAATGAGTTGTAAACACCTGATAACAGATGACAGATTAATTCCTGAGTAAAACACTCGGAAATACAGAAATGTAAATTAATTCGACAAGATTGAGACTGGATATTCGCCAGCACATATTGATATCTTTTTGTTATTTATGTATTTTTACAAACTACTAATTTCGTCAGAATTATGTAGCAAGATTAAAATACAACACTGGGCGAGGCGTCATTCATGGTGAATAGCTAAAAAATATCTATAAGAATTCAGCAGATGCATTCTTTAAGCATTAGTAAGGGATAATTGACATTGATTTCATAAACCTGCCAATTTGGCATGACAATTATGACAATTGCCAGATAAAAATATGGCTATTTGTCAGTGATGACGGCTACCGGAGAACACCACCAGGGAACAGCCAACGGGAATTATCGAATCACGGATACTCTCCGCCCCTGCCAACTACAGCTTCAGAAACACCAGCACCCTCGCGGAGAGGTATGCAAAAAACGGGTTGTAACGCAGACGCAGGAAGTAATTGTCCGGTATCTGCAGCAGATTGCGTTCACCACGAATGGTAATGCTGCCCAGGCTAATCCCTGCTTCGCCTGATCCGGCCTGCGGCACACCGCCGTAGACCGGGTCATCGGGCGGGAACGGGATGGCAACATGGGACAGTGAAAACAGCCCGCCAGGCCAGGCCAGATCAATATCCTCTTCATACGCTGCTCTGGCACCCGCCGGCTTTGTCCATGCAACGACGCGGTCTGAATCCAGGCTCGCATTCGTGACCAGTGTCAGTGTAAACGGCAAGCTTGACTGGCCCAGCAGGTTGTCCGTTAATATCTCGGGATCAGCACGCAACAACGGTTCGGCATCCGTGTGGCGGTTGACATCAAACAACACCAGCTCGTGCCCGCCCGGTGCCAGCTTCATAAACAGGGCATCCACCAGCGCAGATGGCTTGATGGTGGCATCGACGACTGATTGGAAGGCAAGCGTCTTCGGAAAACTTTTCACCCCGCGAACGCCAGACAGCCGCTGCATGCGGCGAGCAATGTTCTGTGTCAGCTGGTAAATCTGGACACCCGCATTCACCGTGAAGGAATTGTATTTATAGGGATCGAACTCGGGCTGGATATCCGTCCATCCCAGCTTCTCAAGTCCTGACAGTCTTGAAAATCGTGCCTGCCAGATGGCATAGGCAGCCACCCCGGGCGCCTCGATGGCAGGCGACAGCAACACCAGGCCGTCTGCCGGCGGCAGGTCCTCGCCTTCAAGTACCGCCAGGGAATAATCCACCGCCAGTGCCGCGCCGTTGGAATAACCGACCAGGTACAGGGGGCGATCCGGGCCAAGGCGTGCCCGCATACTGGTCACGGCAATCCTGACAGCGGCTGTAAAATCATGCCAGGACACGTTGTCCAGACCAGCCGGTGCCGTGCCGTGACCGGGTAGACGCAGACCAATGACCTCGAACTGCCGGTCGTGCAACTGCTGGCCGAGCGCACGCAGACTGTAGGGAGAATCTGACAGGCCATGCAGCAGGACCGCACCGGCGACCGGTTCATCGTGCGCGAGCACAAACGTGCGGTTCCAGTTCTGCGGATAGCTGCCCGGATCTGTCAGGCTGCCACTTGCATAGCGGTTAATTTGCCGACGATCTGTTGCGTCTATCTGTGCATAGACCTGCTGGTCGAGTTGTTCAAAGAGTTTTTCTTCCAGTTGCAGATAGCCATCGATATCGTTTATTTCACCGGCAAGCCCGGCATGAAATTCGGCATCCAGATCGGCACGGTGCCATACCTTGAGGTCAGGGCGGTTTTCCTGCATATACACATAGGCGCCCACTATCACGATCACACTGCCAAGCAGGCCGTATGTCAGCGCCAGCAACAGGTGTTTTAACGTACGATAAATGTTATTACCCGCCTCCTGCGGTGTCAGCCTGTACCACTTCACGCAGTACACTGGTGGCATAGGCACCGGCCGGCAGGCTGAACGTCAGTACCAGTTCACCGGATGGTCCCCACTGCCATGCAAGATCTGTCACACCCAGTCGCAGCGCACGCCGGTCCTGCTTCAGGCCGGCAGCTTCAAGCCCTGCGCACCAGGTCGCAAGCTCTGCCAGTACTGCCGCCTCCAGCTCGCGGCAAGCGCCCTGCGCCGGGTTCTCGCCCCGGCCATGCAAGGGCCCGGTTGGATGTATGTCCTGACTGGCCACACGCGCCGATAACTCCGCATCAACAGATGCTGCAATAAAATAGCTGTGACTGCCGTCCAGCTGCATCGCATCACCGGCGAGCGGTGCATTCCAGTTACCGGCATTAACGCGCGCCGACAGAACCTGGTTAAAAAGCAATGAGCGTGCCGCTGACAGGGTCAGACTGCGCTTGTTGCGCGACAGGCGCAGTTTCGGGTTCTTGAACAAGCTGTCCGCGGTCTGCAGGTTACTGCCATCACGGCCAAAACGTTGCTCGCCAAAATAGTTTGGCACGCCCTCACGGGCAATAACAGTCAGCCTTTGATCAATTTCATCACGGTCACCTTCAATATCACGTAACATAATTCTGAAGGTATTCCCCTTCAAGGCCCCACGCCGCAGCTTGCGAGAATGCCGTGCATGCCGCAGGATTGTCACCGTATCAGAGCTCATGTCCTCCCAGTGCGGTTCATCCTTACCGGACAGCTGCACCGAGAACCACTGTTCCGTCACGGCATGCCGGTCTTTCAATCCCGCAAAACTCACCTGTCGCGGATGCACACCGGCCAGGGTTGACAATTGCTCGGCAACATAAAGCGTATTTTCACCCCGCTTGCGTATCCACAGCCAGACATGCTCACCTGCACCATCAGGTTCCAGCAAGGGTATTTCCGTTACCTGGAAATCTTCCGGCTGCTCGCGCATGCGGGCGGTGGCAAGGGGCTTGCCCCAGGCGTATGCCAGGGCGTGTATGGCCGTATCAAGCATGACAGCAGTAGACTCCGGGATTATCCAATCATTACAACAACCCCTCCCTGTGGGAGCGCCGTCCCCGGCGCGAATCGCG
>DMKK01000218.1 GCA_003454335.1 Gammaproteobacteria bacterium
GGTATTAATGGCCTCGGCCATGAAGAAGGGTATCGAGGCCGGCCGCGAGGCCTTCCGGGCCGGACGCATACCACGCAAGCGCTTTGCCAGCGCGTCATCGCCGCTAGACGGGACATTTTTCTAAAGACCGAATAGCAAGCAGCACCAATCAGGCCACCTGTAGGAGCGGCGTCCTCGCCGCGATTACCCACGCATCATCGCGGCGAGGACGCCGCTCCTACAGAAATAGACACACCTGCAGTTATTCTGGTTCGATCACCTGCCGCAGATGCACATCGCGCTGTGGATACGGGATGGTAATACCGGCCTTTTTAAAGCCGTGCCAGATTGCCAGATTAATATCCGAACGGACATTCCCCACCCCTTCCTCGGGGTCTGTCATCCAGACACGCAACTCCAGCGCAATACCACTGTCGGCAAACTCCATCAAACGAACAGCCGGTTCCGGTGACCTGAGCACCCGCTCATTGACAGTAGCCGCCTGCTCCAGGATGGCCATGGCCTGCTCCGGATCATCGTCATAACTGATCTGCACCGGAATACGTACACGTACCCGGCGGTCACTGTAACTCCAGTTAATCACATCCGTTGTCACCAGATTCTCATTTGGAATGAGGGTTTCAACGCCATCGCGATTACGCACAACGATATAGCGTGCCCGCAGCTCCTTCACCCAGCCGTAATTATTACCCACCGAGATAACATCACCCGGACTGATGGAACGATCACCCAGTAAAATAAACCCGCTGATAAAGTTGCTCACAATCTTCTGCAAGCCAAAACCGATACCAACACCCAACGCACCACCAAACACCGTCAGCGACGCCAAATTTACACCCGCCTCGGTCAGGGCCAGTATGATGGCAACTGTCAACAGGACAACCTTGGATATCTTGCCAATACCCACCCGCAAACTGTCATTCACATGCGGAGCACTCCTCAACCACTGCTCGATAACGCCTGACAACCATAAAGCCAGCAGCAGATAGAGCGCGCTCAGCACCACAAATTTTGTTGCCATCAGCAGTGAAAGCCGGTGGTCTCCGCTACCAATGGCCAGCTGATCCATGGTTGCCTCCACAGCCGGTAACCAGCCAACCAGATGTAATGCGGCGACACTCCAGATACCGGTACTGATGACCTTTTCCCATGCTTTCAGACCCGGGCCCGGTGCAATACCGACACGCAAGGCATAGACAATCAGGCGGACAATAGCCAATGCCACCAGTAACTTGGCGAGTATGTCCAGCAAGGGTGTTTCCAAATCAAACTGATGAAACACCAGCTGCCCGACCAGCACGACAAATAATCCACTTAATGGAAACGCCAGGCGCTGACCAATTTTCAGAAGCACGCTGCGCAACCTGGAAAGCCCCCCGGACTCAAGGTATTTATCCAGGGATTTCTGTGAGTAACGGTGAATAAAGAAAGCGCCCACAACCGCAATCGCTATCAAGAACAGCTGCCGTGCAAACACGGTCACACCACGCACAGTAAATGTTTCCCAGAGAGTTCCCAGCGAAGTCAGGATTTCTTCCATAGCATAATCTGCCTTGAGTTCAGGTGATTGCAGCAATAATACCCGGAATAGGCGACAATCGAACAACAATCACCGCTCCCAGGAAATACCGGCATTGAACAACAACGATCATCCTTCCAGAAAGATCCGCTCCTTTGTTCGTCGTGAGGGCCGTCTTACCACGGGACAGCAGCGTGCCCTGCAGGACTTGTGGCCGCGCTTCGGACTGGAAACAACCGCCACACTGGACCTGGATAGTGTTTTTGGACGCAGGGCACCGCGGACACTCGAGATTGGTTTTGGTAACGGTGATGCACTGCTCACGATGGCCGCAAACCAGCCGGAAACAGACTTCATCGGCATTGAAGTCCATCGCCCGGGTGTAGGCCGGCTGTTACGTGAACTGGAACAACGCGCACTGACAAATGTCCGGATCCTCCGCGAGGATGCAGTACCGGTTTTGGGAAATTGCCTGCCGGATGATTGCCTGGACCGGTTACTGCTGTTCTTTCCTGATCCCTGGCACAAGAAGCGTCACCATAAACGCCGCATCGTACAAGCCGAATTCATTGAACTGCTGGCAAGAAAGATAAAGCGCGGCGGCATCCTGCATATGGCAACCGACTGGGAGAACTATGCACAGCACATGCTGGAGGTTACCGACCGATCAGCTGCATTCTGCAACTGTGCCGGTAGCGGCAACTATTCACCGCGGCCCGATTACCGGCCGGTCACAAAATTTGAACAGCGAGGCCAGCGGCTGGGACACGGGGTGTGGGATTTGTTATACGAAAGAATTTAATAAAACAATCGCGGATGCGATCCGCTCCTACAGGTGTGTCTATTGGCGTAGGAGCGCAGGTATGCGCGAACAGCAATGGCTGATTCGTTCGCGGACAACGTCCGCTCCTACAAGGGTGGCGGCATCGTTATACTGGGTGGGTCATGTTGGATAACCAGTCATCATTTGATCTGCCGTTCTCGCGGCGGGATTTTCTCAGGCTCAGCCTGGCCGGTGCTCTGGTGGCCTGTAGCGGTTGTATGGGACGGGTTGGTGAACCACGTATCGGGCTGGCGCTGGGTGGCGGTGGCGCGAAGGGCCTGGCGCACATCCTGATGCTGGAGGCACTGGATGAGATGGGCATTCGCCCGCACGTGATTGCTGGCACCAGCATCGGCGCCATTATCGGGGCGCTGTATGCCGCCGGTCTGTCCGGGAAGGAGATCCGCGCACAGATCGAGCAGTTTTTCGTCGATCAGGATGAGGCAGAACGCAAGCTGTTTGCGCTGCCGAAGTCGCTCCGCTGGCTGGATTTTATCGACCCGGCATTTGCAGGTGGCGGCCTGCTCAACAGTAATGACTTCATCGCCTGGCTGGGTGAAGTACTGCCTGTCACCAACTTTCGCGACCTTAAAACTCCGCTCAAGGTAATCACGGCAGAACTGTTAACCGGCCGGGAGGTCATCCTGAAGTCCGGCGCCCTGCTGCCGGCCCTGCAGGCGAGCATGGCGATGCCTGGCGTGTTCCCGCCGGTGGGGGTGGATGGCCAGTCGCTGGTCGATGGCGGCGTGGCCAACCCCCTGCCCTATGACAGGGTGCAGGAAGACTGTGACATTGTCATCGCCATCGATGTCAGTGGCAACCGTAGCCTTCCGGACGGCGAGACGTTGTCATCGATAGGCGTGCTGACGCAGAGTTTTACTGCCATGAGCAGAAACATCCTGCTCGAGAAGCTCAAGCGAGAGCGGCCGGCAATCTATATCAAACCTGATATCCGCAATGTGAAGGTGCTCGAATTCTACAAGGCGCGCGAGGTCTTCGAGCAGGCACGACCGGCACAGCAGCAGCTGATCAAGGACCTGAAGAAGGCCATCCGCCGCCATGACGGCCGACCGGGCTGTACGACCGGTTGAGTAGTGAATTAAAGCCCCCCCCCGGTGGCTCACTGCTGCTAACGAAGCTGCATTGACTGCAGGTCTTGAGGGAGAACAGAGATATTTGCAGCTTCAGCCTGGTGCAAGGTTAGCTGGCTGAACGGTATCTCCCAGCCAAATTCGTTGCAGGCCTCTACACACCAGCGTTGCAGAGTGCGTTGCAGGCGGCCATACAAATCTGCCAGTGCGCCATCGAAATCAGCGATCACGACGATGTCCAGCGAAGAGGCATTGGCCTTCTCGAAATCAACACGCAGGTTGTGCAGCCGGTCCGCATAGCCTTCTTTGGCGGCGCGCCGCTCGATATGTTCTTTCAGTGTATCCGGTATGGCAACAACGCTTTCCCGTTGCAGGTTGTAGCTGATGCCAATGGTTTCCTTGAGTCGGAAATTCCGGGACAGGTTGTTCGGCGACAGGGCGAGAAAGTCTGCGGTCCGGTAAGTACAGTGGGCCCCGCCCCGCTCGATCAGCTCCACCAGTTCCTGGGAGATGCCCGTAACCTTGCCGCGCATACCATCACTCAACTTCACCCAGTCACCGCGCTTGCAAGGGAACCAGGGATCATCCCGTTTGACCGGCCGTGACTTCATCTCGACCAGGTCGTCGATGCGCACCCGCTGACTGAGTTCAGCCGTCGGGTTTTCCAACAGGCTGAAAATATTGATCTGACGTACCCGCCACGGCAACCCGTCAAGATCGAGTCTTTCCCCCTCGCGTACCGAGCCGACATTGAGAAACAGCTGAACTTGCTGCCAGTAGCGTGGCAAGGCATGCCGCAGCGTAAGACCGATACCCAGTAGCAACAGAATGCCGAGGCTGAACAGCACCCAGTCCTCCACCAGGTAGAACACCACCATCGGGCCCATAATGGCCAGGATGACCGTGATAATCCGGTGCACCAGATCCAGCAGGCGTATGCGGAAGCTACGGTGTTCCTGGCGGTACCCCGGTATCAACTTCACCATCGCCCGGTAACTCATGCGGGACAGCAACAGGATACCCATCACGGCCAGAATGGCCTGGGCCAGATAAAGACCGCGGCGCTGGAAGAAGGCCTTCAGGTAGCTCTGCGAGGCATCCGCCAGCGAGGCCTCCGAGCGCACCAGTTTTTCAAGTTGCAGCTCGGCGGACTGCAGTTCGCTTTGAATAACCGTCAACTGCTTGCGCCAGTCCGCCAGCATGCCCTCCAGGTATCTTTCCAGGGATTCATCTTCATTCTTGTCTATCAGGCCCATGATATTCGCTACAGCCAACTCGGCGACCGGCTGCTTTTCCCGGTAGTAGGCGATCTTGTCCTTGAGTTCCGACTTCATCCGGACATGGCTGGTCATGTCCTTCATTTCCTTGAGCGCAGGCTTGAGCAGGGAAAACAGCTCTTCCTGCAGGCTGAATTTCGTTTCCTGCACAGCCCGCAGGCTGGCTATGTCCGCCCCTGCCCCGATTCCTCTCAGGTTGCGAGTGGTCGTCTGCAGGTCGATGTCGAGTTTATCCAGCTGCGCCTGTATATCCTTCTTTTCGGACACTGTTTTGGCGGCCGTCAACTGCTGACCCAGCACATGGATGTCATGTTTCAGCTCCGTCTGCAGTTTGATGAGCGAATGCAGCGTGCTGATGGTGTCCTGCAGCTGCATATCATCTGCCGACGCGGCCACCTCCGCCTGCGCCGATGCGACAGCCGGCAGCAGCATAGCGAAGATGATTAACAGCATGCGCGAGGAGCGGGTAAGCGTATGTAACATGGATATGTGCGACCTGAATCGAGAGCCTGACAGCGGGTAAGGCTGTTAACGGCAGGCGCCCGCATTACTTCTGTACTTAGTGGAATATCAAAGATGCTTGCGGCTTATCCTGTCTCCACAACCGGCTGGGCGAGTATCCAGAGGCTGAACATGGTGTAGCCCACCATCAGGAGCAGCATGGGGAACTGGCTTGCCAATGCCGCGCGGCTGTCCCTGAAAGTGCGCAAGGCCATGACGTGCGCGAGGTAGAC
>DMKK01000019.1 GCA_003454335.1 Gammaproteobacteria bacterium
CGGATTCAATCACCTTGCTTGCCGGTGCATGCCTGGTTTTATTTTGCTGACTCGCATCTGCTGGCGAGACCGAACCGCTAACGATACCCGTGTCATCGGCTTCTGCTTCAAGCGCATCGAGATAATCATCAGCCGCGTGTACGGTCACGCCCGGGCACAGGCATAGCGCCAGTCCCGTCACCGCTGCTCTAAAGGTCCATAAAAGGTTCTTCAGCTGATACATACGCTACATATCCATTTCCGGATTCGCTGTAATCCTGCAGGTTCATCTACTGCGCTGATCACGCCTGCAGCCATCACTATAATTCGTGTACTACGAGCATATCGGCGCTTATCCCTGCCGCTTTAACAACACTGATAGAAACAGTCCGACTTGAAAAACAGCACATTGCGAATGGCCTCCTGCCGGAAAAATGGATACTGTCTTCAGCACACTCAGCTGCTGATCGAATTCGCGGCAAAACAGAAAATTCTCTGCAAAAATATAGACAGGAACTCTCATGCGTAGCCACACCATCATCAGTGTCCTGCTGTTAACCTTGCCGGATACTGCAGCCCCGGCAGCTACCATCTACCAATGGTCGGACAAACAGGGACAGGTACATTTCAGCGATACTGCCCCGACCTCCAGCATGTCATCAAACAGCATCCAGCAACCGGCTCCACCCGGTAACCACAACGCCAGCGGCTTGCGCCCGACAGAAAGGGAACTACTACTGAAAATACAGCAACGCACCCGACAGCAGGCGCAACGCGCACAGGCCAGAGGCCTTCAGAATAAACACAAACGTGCCGAGCAGTGGGAACACTGCAAGACCAACAGGGAAAAACTCCATGACTCGGCGGGCAAGGAAACTTACAAACAATATTCCAGGTATTTACGCAAGCACTGCTGGTAACAGGTAAGATAGGACCGCAATGCAGATACAAACCACTCCTGAAGATCATCGTATCGCCTGGCTGACCGCACTGGCAATCAGCATTCATATACTGGAAAGCGCCATACCCTCCCCGCTGCCGGGCTTCAAACCGGGACTCGCCAATGTTATTACCATTGCCGTGTTGATTCAGTTTGGCTGGCACACAGCAGCCTGGGTGAGTTTTTTACGGGTTATCTGCGGCAGTCTGCTACTGGGAACATTTCTCTCCCCTGCATTTGTCCTCAGTCTCGGTGGCGCAGTTTTAAGCATGTCGGTTCTCTGGTTTGCTACCCGTCTTCCCGGCGATGGATTCAGCGCCATTGGCTACAGTGTGCTGGCTGCACTCGCCCACATGACCGGGCAATTCACCCTCGCATGGCTGCTTTTTATCCCGAACATGGCGGTATGGCGATTGTTTCCGATACTCTTAACAGCTGCACTGTTGTTTGGCATCATCAGCGGTATAATCGCACGGACGATGTGTAACGAAGGAACCCCATGTCGAACATAGATACACCGTTGCTTGAACCTTCTCCGGTTACGTCAACGGACCGGATGGCAATGACCGTGTTTTTTGCCATTGCCCTGCATGCAATCATCATTCTGGGTATTACCTTTGGCAGGTATGATGAACCACCACCCGAGAACATCCTGCCAACACTTGACATCACCGTCTCCACTCGCAGCACCCCGCCTCCGGATGAAGCCGACTACCTGGCACAAACCAGCCAGGACGGAGGTGGTAACACCACTGAAAAAGTCAAACCCACACAGGCTGTTCCCGAGCAGGCACCGGCAGTCATGCCTCAGCAGCCCACACCTTCGCCAACACAGGTGGTTGCTACCAATACTGCTGTAACAAAGGTACATCAGGAGAAGCAGGAAACACCCGAACCCGCGAAACCGGACGTTACAGCAACGGAGTTGATTGAGCGTAGCATGGAGATGGTCAACCTTAATGAACAGCTCAACGAGTCAATGCAGGCTTATGCGCAGCGACCTCGCCACATCTACGTTTCTGCGCGGACCCAGGAATACAAGTACGCTAATTACATGAGCGAGTGGGTCAAGAAAGTCGAGCGGGTAGGCAACCTGAATTATCCGGATGAGGCGCGACGCGCAGGTCTTTCCGGGAAACTGATTATGGATGTCATTATGAATGCTGACGGCACCGTGCGTAACATTAGCATTATGCGACCATCCGGACACAAGGTGATTGACGAAGCGGCCACCCGGATCGTCAACCTGGCCGCGCCTTTCCCCCCCTTTCCGGAAGAGATCCTCAAGGAGGCTGACATTATGCACATCACGCGCACCTGGGAGTTTTCCACCTCCAATCGTCTGAAGAGCCACTAGCCAGGTGGCCACTGGCTATACCCATAGAGGGACTTGAAGACAACGGGGTCCTGCCGGATACTATAGAAATGAGCATAATCCAATCCCTGAGCAACCACTTCCTCATTGCCATGCCGGGACTGGATGACCCCAATTTTCACCACACCACCACCTATATCTGTGAACACGATGAAAATGGCGCACTGGGAGTTGTCATAAACCGGCCACTGGATATGCAGCTTGGTGAAATACTGCAGCACATGGATATTAAGGCCAGTAACAAGGAAATATCCTCACGCCAGGTCTATATGGGTGGCCCGGTACAGAATGACCGGGGCTTTGTGCTGCATGAACCATCCGGCGACTGGGAGGCGACACTCAAGGTCACCGATTCAATAGGCATTACCTCATCACGTGACATCCTCCAGGCGATTGCTGCAGGCAAGGGCCCCGAAAAGGCTATTGTGACACTGGGCTACGCTGGCTGGGGTGCCGGGCAACTGGAAAGTGAACTTGCTGCCAACACCTGGCTGAGCGGACCAGCCAGCTCGAAGATCGTATTTGAAATACCCAGCGAGGAACGCTGGCTGGCAGCTGCGGCTCTGCTGGGCGTCGATCTCAATCTGTTATCCGGCGATGCGGGGCATGCCTGAATGTGCACGTTATTCGTTACACCACACCAGCAAACAGGATAACATTGCAAACACTGCTTGGATTCGATTTCGGCAGGCAACGCATAGGAGTCGCCGTCGGGCAAAGCATTACCGGGACGGCTACCGCCCTGTGTACAGTGAATGCCCGCAATAAACAGCCTGACTGGGACAGGATTTCTGAATTGATCGATGACTGGCATCCAGATGCCCTGGTTGTCGGTCTGCCGCTACACGCAGACGGCAGTGATTCCGGGATCACTACGGCTGTACGGAGGTTTGCGCAACAACTCGAAGGACGCTCCCGTTTACCGGTACATATAATGGATGAAAGACTCAGCTCACACGCTGCAAAACAACTGCAACACCAGGACAAAACTGGTAGAAAAGCAGATATCGACGCAATTGCTGCCATGATTATCCTGCAGAACTGGCTGGAAACAGAAAACACGCATGAGTAAACTGGAAGACACGGCAACCATCATTGACGATATGGTGACACAACTGGGTGCCTGCATCAGTCGCCCGGAATACTCCAACCCGGCCATCGTTGGCATTCATACCGGTGGTGTATGGGTTGCCGAACAACTGCACCGGCAACTGGGCATCATCGAGCCACCCGGCAGCCTCGACATTTCCTTCTACCGTGACGACTTCACCCGTATCGGCATGAATCCGGTAGTAAAGCCGTCGGAATTACCCTTCAGCATTGACGACAGGCACATTATTCTTGTCGATGACGTACTGTATACTGGCCGCACCATCCGCGCCGCTCTGAACGAACTATTCGATTATGGCCGCCCGGCTTCAATCATGCTGGCCACACTGATCGACCGCGGTGGCCGCGAATTGCCCATACAGGCCAATGTCGTCGGACGCCATGTCGAACTGGAACCTGATGAACAAATCAAGCTCTCCGGGCCAGACCCGCTAACGCTGGAAATCCAGAAAACGGCATGAGCAGAGACAGCCTGCAAATTGACAGCAACGGGAAACTGCGCCATTTCCTGTCTATCAGCGGACTGAACCGGCAACTACTGAATGACATACTCGATACAGCGGAATCCTTTGCCGGCGTAACCGAACAGACCGTAAAGAAAGTCCCGCTGCTGCGTGGCAAGACAATTGTCAATCTGTTCTTCGAAGCCAGCACCCGCACACGCACCACCTTTGAACTGGCTGCAAAACGCCTGTCTGCTGATGTACTGAATATCAATATCACCCAATCCAGTGCTGCCAAGGGTGAAACCCTGCTGGATACCCTGCGCAACCTGGAAGCCATGCATATTGACATGTTCGTTGTCCGGCATGCTGATAGCGGTGCGGCGCACTTTATTGCCAATAATGTTGCACCGCATATCAGTATAATCAATGCTGGCGACGGACGTCATTCACACCCGACACAGGCAATGCTGGACATGTTTACCATCCGTCGCGTCAAGGGGCCGGACTTTGGCCGCCTGCGCGTCGCCATCGTGGGCGATATCATGCATTCGCGCGTTGCCCGTTCACAGATACACGCACTGAATCTGCTGCACACCGGCGAGGTACGGATTGTGGCCCCGAAAACCCTGGTGCCAGCACATGCCGAATCACTGGGTACCCACGTATTTCACGACCTGCGGAAAGGCATAAAGGACGTCGATGTCATTATCATGCTGCGCCTGCAACGCGAACGCATGCAAGGCGCACTGCTGCCAAGCGAACATGAATACTTCGAACTGTTCGGACTGACGGAAGACAAACTGGCACATGCCAGTCCGGATGTCACCGTCATGCACCCGGGACCAATCAACCGCGGCGTTGAAATGGACTCCGAGGTTGCCGATGGACCACGCTCTGTCATCCTGGAACAGGTCACCCATGGCATTGCCGTACGTATGGCCGTGATGTCCATGGCCATGTCAAGCAAAGAGCCCACAATGGAATAGCCGCATGCCAACCGCCGACAAACAGCAAAGAATCCGGATCAGGGGTGGCCGGGTAATCGATCCGGCCTGCGGCATTGACAGAATACAGGATGTGTTCGTTGCTGCAGGCCGGATTGCCGCACTGGGGCAGGCACCGGACGGCTTTGCTGCCGACATGGAAATCGATGCCCGTGACCGGGTCGTTTGCCCGGGACTGATCGACCTGTGCGCCCGGTTGCGGGAACCGGGGCAGGAATATAAAGCCACCATTGCCAGCGAATCACATGCAGCCGCCAGCGGCGGTATAACCACCCTGTGCTGCCCACCGGATACAAACCCGGTCATCGACACACCGGCAGTAACCGAGTTCGTCCGACTGCGTGCAGAGGCCGCCGGCAAAACTCGCATTGTCACGCTGGCCGCCCTGACACAGGGGCTTGGCGGTGAACAATTAAGCGAAATGGCAGCGCTCAAGAAGGCTGGTTGCGCTGGCGTCAGCAATGCCATGCAACCACTGCTTAATCCACTGGTGCAACGCCGGGCACTGGAATACGCCGCCACCTATGAATTGACAGTCTTTTTATATGCCAATGACCACTGGCTGGCAAACAAGGGCTGTGCACATGAAGGACATGTTGCCACGCGGCTTGGTCTGCCGGGCATCCCCGAGGCCGCAGAGACAGCTGCGGTTGCACGCGACCTGGCCCTCATTGAACAAACCGGTGTACGTGCGCATTTCTGCCGGCTAACGACCGGGCGTGCCGTACAGATGGTTGCACGGGCACAATTTGACGGGGCTCCGGTAACTGCAGACGTCGCCATGCCTTATCTATACCTGTCGGAAGTCGACATCAGTGAATTTGACAGTCAATGTCATCTGCTGCCTCCCCTGCGTACCGTCGAGGACCGGCAGCGTTTGCGGGATGCCCTGCAGCAGGGAACCTTATCGGCCATCTGTTCGGACCATCAACCGCATGAACCGGACGCAAAATTGAGACCGTTTCCTGCAACCGAGCCGGGTATTTCCGGCCTGGATTCATTACTGCCACTGGGACTGAAACTGGTCGATGAACAGGCTATCGGGTTGAGCGAACTGATACACCGGCTGACCACCGGCCCGGCAAAAATACTGGGATTACCTTACGGCACACTTGCTGTCGGGGCCACTGCAGATATTTGTATCTTTCATCCAGAGCTGGTCTGGCAGCTTGATACCGGCACGATGCAAAGTCGCGGACACAACACGCCATTTATGGGACGGGAATTCAAGGGACGTGCAACCCACACACTGCTGGCCGGAAATCTGGTTTACTCTCTGGACTGACCATGCCGAAACAAGACGGAAAATCACAGCGCAACACCCTGTTTGTAGAGGATGCAGAGATCCTGCTGCATGACAGCTACCCTGGTGACCAGTATGTGTTACGGGTACACGCACCCGAATGTGCCGCACATGCATTACCGGGAAGCTTCGCCCACTTGCAATGCGACCCTGCCCTGCCCATGCGCCGGCCATTATCCATCATGCGTGCTGACACCGGGGCAGGCTGGGTGGAATTCCTGTACAAGGATGTCGGCACCGGCACACATGCTCTGACCCTGCACCGACCAGGCACATCCATCAATATGATCGGGCCAATCGGCATGCCATTTGTTGCAGACCGTGCGCGTCCGCGCACATTATTAATGGGTGGTGGTGTAGGCATTCCGCCCATGGTATTTCTTGCGGACCGTTTGCGCAGCGACAAACACTGGCAGCCGGTGGTTTTAATAGGATCTGAAGTCCCCTTCCCGTTTACAGCACACCCGTCACGGTTCCTGTTGCCGGGCATGCCGGATGCCGTAATTGCGGCAATGCCATTGCTGGAGGACTGGGACATACCGAGTCGCCTTGCCAGCCAGCAGGGTTATCCGGGATGTTATGAGGGCTACATTACCGGTCTGGCACGACACTGGCTGGATGCGCTATCTGCAGCAGAACGTGCTGAAGTCTGTGTATTTGCCTGCGGACCGCATCCGATGCTGGCCGCAACCGCAGCACTGGCCCGTGAATATGACCTGCCTTGCCAGGTATCGCTGGAAGAATTCATGGCCTGTGCCGTGGGTGGCTGTGCAGGCTGTACCGTAGAGATCAACACGCCTGCAGGACCTGCAATGAAACGTGTCTGCGTCGACGGCCCCGTATTCGATGCACGAACCGTGAACTGGGGATAGGACCGCATCCCGAACAGGTAATCCATACCTACTTACCTGACACCAGGCTTGTTATCACATCCACCTGTGTGCATCCCGGTTACACGCTGTTACTCTATCTCCTCCAGGAATACATCATCCATGGCCTCCGCAAACTTGTTGATATCACTCTTGTCCAGCTTGATCATCAGGCGCACCTCGTTGGCAGAGTCTGCGTAGTGAAGCGCATCGTCCTGGGTGATCTCGCCAGCCTTGAACAATCCAAACAAGGCCTGGTCGAAGGTAATCATGCCCTGCTGGGCTGACTGTTTCATGAGTTCCTTCAGTTTGTGTATTTCACCCTTGCGAATCACATCATGCACCAGCGGTGTACCCAGCAGGATTTCAACAGCCACACACCGACCATTACCGTCCGCACGCGGGATCAACTGCTGTGCAAGGAAGGCCTTCATATTCATTGACAGATCCATAAACAGCTGCGGTCTGCGTTCTTCCGGGAAAAAGTTAATAATACGGTCCATTGCCTGATTGGCATTGTTGGCGTGCAGGGTTGCCAGGCACAAGTGACCTGTCTCGGCAAAGGCAATTGCATGATCCATGGTTTTACGATCACGAATCTCACCGATCAAGATGACATCCGGCGCCTGTCGCAGGGTATTCTTCAGTGCCGTCTCGAAGGACTCGGTATCGATACCCACTTCGCGCTGGGTAACGATGCAGCTCTTGTGCGGATGCACATACTCGATTGGATCCTCGATAGTAATAATATGGCCGGTACCAGTCTGATTACGAAAATCGATCATGGATGCAAGTGAAGTTGATTTACCTGTACCGGTAGCACCAATGAATATAATCAGGCCGCGTTTAGTCATGGCCAGATTCTTCAGGATGGGCGGCAAATGCAGCTCCTCGATCGTCGGGATATAGGCTTCAATGCGGCGCAGTACAGCACCTGCCTGGTCACGCTGGATAAAGGCACTTACACGAAAACGCCCAACACCCTCTTCATTGATCGCAAAATTACATTCACGTGTTGCCTCGAACTCGTCACGCTGCGCCGGCGTCATCATGCCGGTAACAACCTCCATGGACGATTCCGGGGTAAGCACCTCGCTGGAAACCGGGGCTGTCCTGCCATCCACTTTCATGGTTGGCGGTATACCGGCCGTCAGGAACAGATCCGAGGCGGTCTTGTCATGCATCATTTTCAACAGTAAAGATAATTCCATAGCCGTTCTCCGTATTCAGCCGGTTAGCGGAAGCTGTCCTTGTTAACAGCCTTAAGACGTGCATCCTGCTTGGTAACCATGCCCTTGGACAGGATGTCCAGCAGGTATTGATCCAGTGTCGTCATACCGACCGCATTACCTGTCTGGATGGCGGAATACATCTGCGCTACCTTGTCCTCACGAATCAGGTTGCGAATCGCCGGCGTGCCAATCATGATCTCCCATGCAGCAATACGGCCGCCACCCACTTTCTTCATCAGTGTCTGCGCAATTACGGCGCGCAGTGACTCGGACAGCATGGAACGCACCATGGTCTTTTCTGCAGCAGGAAACACGTCAATCACACGGTCAATGGTCTTGGCGGCCGAGGTGGTATGCAGCGTACCGAATACCAGGTGCCCGGTTTCCGCCGCGGTCAGTGCCAGTCTGATGGTCTCGAGATCACGCATCTCGCCAACCAGGATGATATCCGGATCTTCACGCAGCGCCGAGCGCAGGGCCTCGTTGAAACCGAGGGTATCCTTGTGCACTTCACGCTGGTTAATCAGGCACTTCTTGGTTTCATGCACGAATTCAATAGGGTCTTCGATCGTCAGGATATGGGCATAAGCCTTGGCATTGATGTAATCGATCATCGCTGCCAGCGTTGTGGACTTGCCGGAACCGGTCGGCCCGGTTACCAGCACAAGACCGCGGGGAGTATCCGCAATCTCTTTAAAGATTGCCGGCGTACCCAGGTCATCAAGACCGAGAATTTCGGAAGGAATCGTCCGGAAAACGGCACCTGCGCCACGATTCTGGTTAAACGCGTTGACACGAAAGCGGGCAAGATCCGGGATCTCGAAAGAAAAATCTGTTTCGAGAAATTCCTCATAGTCCTTGCGCTGCTTGTCATTCATAATATCGTAGACAAGCCCGTGCACGGTTTTATGATCCAGCGCAGGGACGTTCACCTTGCGCATATCACCGTCAACGCGAATCATCGGTGGCAGACCTGCCGAGAGATGCAAATCCGATGCGCCATTCTTGACACTGAAGGTAAGTAATTCAGCAATATCCATTCCAGCTCCCTTGCATTTATAGTGCTCGTCACAGACTATCGACTGTGGCCCCGGATACTTGAAAAAGCGTTTTGATATCGGTGACTTGTGGTATCAAACAGCTGATGCATAGCACCGGACCCGGTCATTGTCCCCCGGCACCAATCAGGCATGCCGGCAAAAATATGCCCTGTCAGCCTGCCAGTACAAGGTCAGCCTGCTGCAATTTTCGTCAGGAATCAGCCACCTGAACAACACACCCCGCCATGACCGAATCACCACAAAGACAAACAAGGCTGTGCAGCAAACATCCACATGGTGGCTTGTCGCACGCGGGTTTCATCCTGTATCGTCAAGACCATGAATAACACAACCCTGACTTTCATCGGTGGCGGCAACATGGCATGCAGCCTGATCGGTGGTTTGATTGCCGATGGCTGGGACCCTGCCCGTATCCGGGTTGCCGACACCAGCACCCGGCGACTGCAGCAACTCTCGGAACGGTTCCCGATCACCACCACCACCAGTAACAGTGACGCTGCAGACCACACCGACGTGATTGTGCTGGCTGTCAAGCCGCAGATCATAAAACCCGTTGCACAGGAACTTGCCAGCATCGTGTCACAACAGCAGCCGCTGGTTATCTCCATCGCTGCCGGCATCCCGGCATCGGCACTGGGCAACTGGCTGGGGAAATCCGCTGCCATCGTCCGCACCATGCCCAACACACCTGCCATGGTACAAAGTGGCGCCACGGCACTGTATGCCAATGCCGGTGTCAGTGAAGATCAACGCAGCACTGCAGAATCCATACTGCGCGCTGTCGGTATCGCCATCTGGGTTGAGGATGAAGCACAGATGGATGCAGTAACCGCCCTTTCAGGCAGCGGTCCCGCCTATTTCTTTTTGTTTATGGAAGCATTACAGGCGGCCGGACAGGAACTGGGACTGCCGGAAAATACCGCGCAGCTGCTGGCATTGCAGACCGCCTTCGGTGCCGCAAAAATAGCCCTCGAAAGCAACGAGGATGCAGCCACTCTGCGCCGCCAGGTCACTTCGCCTGGTGGAACTACCGAACATGCCATACGCACCTTTCAGGAAGGCGGATTCGAGGCCCTGGTCAGCAAGGCATTGCTGGCGGCGGCAAACCGGTCACGGGAACTTGCCGCAGAATTTGGCAACGAATCATGAACAGCAGTTACCTGACCAACCCCCTGGAATTCTTGATCAGCACCCTGTTCAGCCTGTACATACTGGCTATCATGCTGCGTTTCATTCTTGGTGCCGTACGTGCCGATTTCTATAACCCGGTCAGCCAGTTCCTGGTACGCATTACCAATCCCCTGCTGGTCCCGATGCGCAGAGTTATCCCCAGTTTCAGACAATACGACACCTCTGCCCTGTTGCTGATGCTGTTATTGCAACTGGCTTCACTGGCTATAGTGATCATGCTGCGCGGTGTCAGCATACCTTTTATTAGCCTGCTGCTGGCCGCCATCGGCGAACTCGTCATCCTGGCGTTTAATGTATTTATCTTCGCCATTGTCATCCAGGTCATCCTCAGCTGGGTAAATCCGGGCAATTACAACCCCGTCAATGCACTGCTCTCCAGCATTACCAGACCGGTAATGGGGCCGATTCAACGGCTCATACCACCCGTTTCTGGAATAGACCTGTCACCACTGGTTGCACTGATCGGTCTGCAGATACTGAAAATGCTGGTGCTGCCACTGCTCGGCTGACAGCTGCGGCCACGGCAGCCGGATGGATGAACTGCTTTTGAACACTGTTAAATATTAATGGTCTATAATCATCACAGGTAACCAGGGGAGAGAGAGATGCAGTCAGTAAACCGTATGTTATCACTGCTAGCAGGGATGCTATTGCTGTTCCCGCTAGCCGCTACCGCCGAAAACTCGAAAGACTTCGGGCAATACGTCATTCACTACAACGCGATGGCAACCGATTTTCTGCCCCCGGAAATTGCCCGTCAGTACCGCATCACCCGCAGTCGGAACCGCGGCATGCTCAACATCACCGTATTGAAAAAGATTCTTGGCAGCCCCGGGCAACCGGTTCACGCACGGGTGGAGGTCACCGCAAACAACCTTGCCGGCCAGACTCGCCGGATCCACACTCGTGAAATACGCGATGGTAACGCCATTTACTATATCGGTGAGTTCGGTGTTGCCAACGAGGAAACGATGAAATTCACTGTACGGGCACGTCCGCAAGGGGCGCAGGAAGAAGTTGAGGTCGAATTCAGCCAGGATTTTTATACCAATTAAGCGGCAATGCATGTTGGTGGACTTGCTCTGTCAGCCGCCCCCTCCCGGGGCGGATACAGGTACGGCCCCTGAGAAACACAATCCAGTTTACGCCACCTGACGGGTAAATGACTGCGCAAGACCAGAGCTACCTCAATTGGCGAGAACTCCTGTCCAGCTACCGTCAACCCCGCGTACTGGGGATGATCTGCCTTGGATTTTCGGCAGGATTGCCATTCCTGCTGGTCTTTTCGACCCTGTCTGCCTGGTTAAGGGATATTGGCATTGCCCGGACAACCATCGGCTTCTTCAGCTGGGTGGGCATCACCTACTCCATCAAGTTTTTCTGGGCACCGGTGATAGACCGACTGCCACTGCCATGGCTGACAGCGTGGCTGGGTAAAAGGCGCAGCTGGATGCTGGCGGCTCAATGCGTCATAGTGCTGGGCCTTACCGGTATGGCGCTGACCAACCCGCATAATGAGCTAACCCAACTGGCCGTTTTTGCATTGCTGGTTGCCTTCGGCTCCGCGACCCAGGACATCACCGTCGATGCCTACCGCATCGAAGCAGTAGAGCCGCGCCTGCAGGGTGCCATGGCAGCCACCTATGTATTTGGCTACCGGATCGCCCTGCTGGCAACCGGTGCGGGTGCTTTTTATATAGCCGAGGCCTGGTCCTGGCCAACTGCCTACCTCGCCATGGCCGCACTCATGGGCGTTGGTATTGCCACAACACTGATCATTCGTGAACCTGTGCATTTAATAGACCAAAGCACCCGGGAACTGGAAGATCATCTGGAGAAGACCATCGGGGTACAGGATAAAAAAACCCTGTTCGCGCGTTTTATCGCCTGGTTCACGGACGCCATAGCCAGTCCGTTTGTTGAATTCTTTCAACGTAACGGCGCACTCGCAATCATCATCCTGCTGCTGGTGAGCACCTATAAAATCAGCGATATCACCATGGGCGTCATGGCAAACCCCTTCTATCTCGACCTGGGGTTCAGCAAGACTGATATTGCAAACATCACCAAGATATTCGGTTTCTTTATGACCATTGCGGGCGCCGCCCTGGGTGGCTTGCTGGTGCTGCGCTACGGCATGCTTCGCCCCCTGCTGGTTGGTGCAATATTAATCATGACTACCAACCTGCTGTTCGTCTGGCTGGCTGTCAGTGAACCAGACCTGGTATCACTGGCGATAGTTATCAGTGCCGATAACCTTGGCGGCGGCCTGGCAACCTCGGCATTTATAGCTTATCTGTCAAGTCTCACCAATACTGCATACACCGCCACCCAATATGCTTTATTCAGTTCGTTAATGACGCTGCCAGCAAAGTTCATCGGCGGTTTTTCAGGCTGGGTCGTCGACACAACGGACTATGCGTACTTCTTCCTGTACACAGGGCTACTGGGACTGCCAGCCATTCTGCTGGTGATGTACCTGATGCACCATCAAAAGAAGGTGGAACCATGATCACATAACACAATATCTGCATTGATTTGTCAGCAGAGTCCTGTAAGAAAAACTGCCAAAATCAGGAAAAACCCTCTAGATACACACACGGTTTGCATGGTTTATATGTGCGCAGCTGCAGCATCGACTATGCTTAACACTCAGGGGGGAGGATGGCATGCTGGAAAAACGCTCAAAAGGAAAACGTCGCTGGGGACTCGATCACGAGTTTCCTGTCAAGGACAGTGATGGCGTAATCGTGGTGACCGACCGCCGACGGTTAACGGATCGACGCCTCGACAATACCAGTCTTGAAGACCGCTTGATGATGTTCTCGGAAATGCCTGTCGTCGATATCGAGCCCATCAAGAACAACTAGGAGCCTGTCGGACCGGGCACCCGATTACCAGACTCTACAAGCTGTAATCATAGTCCATGATCAATGGTGCATGATCCGAGAAACGCTTGGTCTTGTAGATACGGGCAGCCTGTACCTGCTGCCCGATACCCGGCGTCGTAACCTGATAATCGATCCGCCATCCGACATTCTTCGCCCAGGCCTGGCCCCGATTCGACCACCAGGTGTACTGGTCTGCTTCCTGGTTCACGGCGCGAAACGCATCCACGAAACCGGCCGCCCCGAAGAGCTCATCCATCCAGGCACGTTCTTCCGGCAAAAAACCGGAATTCTTTCGATTACCACGCCAGTTTTTGAGATCAATTTCCCTATGCGCAATGTTCCAGTCGCCGCACAGGATATATTCACGCCGTTGCAATTTCAGCTTGCGCAACCAGGGCATAAAACGTTCCAGAAAACTGAACTTGACCGCCTGGCGTGCTTCGCTGGACGAACCGGATGGCAGGTACAGCGAAACCACACTCAATGGCCCAAAACACGCCTCTATATAGCGTCCTTCAGCATCCATATCAGGCCAGCCCAGACCTGTTTTCACCTTGTCAGGCTTGTGCTTGCTATATATCGCTACACCACTATAGCCTTTCTTCTCGGCATCGTGAAAATACGCATGCCAGCCACGCGGGTGAAATACCTTGTCCTCCAGCTGCTGCTGCTGCGCCTTGGTTTCCTGGATACAAACGACATCTGCCTGCTGGCGCACCATCCACTGGAAGAACCCTTTCCTTGCGGCGGCACGGATGCCGTTAACATTGACCGTTATAACGCGCATATTTTTCCCCGGATTGATTCGGCGTGTATGATAGCGAGCCCGGCCATTCTTAACGACCCCTGACTGCCATGAAAGACTATCAACACGACTTTATCGACTTTGCCATCAGTGCCGGTGTATTACGCTTCGGCGAATTCACGCTGAAATCCGGCCGCACCAGCCCCTACTTCTTCAATGCAGGCCTGTTCAATACCGGTGACCACCTGGCCCGGCTGGGCCGCTGTTATGCACAGGCAATTGTGGAAAGCGGCACCGAATTTGATGTTTTGTTTGGCCCGGCCTACAAGGGCATCCCGCTGGCAGCAGCGACCAGTATTGCACTGGCGGATCATCATCAGCGCAATACCCCCTGGTGTTTTAACCGCAAGGAAGCAAAGGACCATGGCGAGGGTGGCAATCTGGTGGGTGCCGGCCTGACCGGCAAGGTCATGGTAATTGATGATGTCATTACCGCCGGTACTGCCATCCGCGAGTCCGTGGAAATCATCCAGGCCGCGGGTGCAACCCTGTCCGGTGTTGTCATTGCGCTGGACCGCCAGGAACGTGGCCGCGACCAGCGCTCTGCCATCCAGGAAGTCGAGGAATCGCTCAGGATCACAGTGACCAGTATTGTGACATTGGCACATCTGCTTGAATATCTGCAGAACACACCGGGGCATACTGAGGATGTAGCGAAAATCACCGCTTATCGAGAACAATACGGCGTATAAAGCCCCGGGAGTCTGTCGGACTTCTAGTCAGTTTTGATTTCAATCGACATTTGCGCACCGTCCAGAGCGCCGGAAAACTCCTGTGCCTCATCGCCGAGGAGCATTTTACCCTTGACCGATACCGGCTTCTGCTGCGCCTGTTCACCAAAAAGATCCGGCAACAGTTCGTCCTGGCCCGTATCCGTTCCGGTGCCCTCCTGACTCGTGTCAAGCCAAGCGGAATCCGGGGCAGCACCAAAACCGGAAGGGGCTTCCGCGGCCACAGGTCTGTCATCGATCCTCAATTTGAGAGAATCCGGTTTTCGTGTCTCATCGGCCGGGGGAGCATCCTCTTCCTGCAAGCCGGATTCCGGGCTGGACGGCATAGTGGCCGCTTCTGTCAGCGGAGTTGCTGCCGGAATTGCAGGCTCCTCAGCGGGCATGCCAGCCGTTTGCGGTTCTTCGCACGCAGACAGTAACGTGATGAGCGGCAGGACAAGCACGGCAATACCCCTGCAGCGAATTATTTCACCCGAGAACAAGTTTCACCCCCACCAACAGCGTAACCACCTCGAAAGCGCGCTTGATCCAGCGGTTACCGGACTTGATAGCCAGATGCGCACCCAGGTACCCTCCCAGCAGTGAACCAAGCAGTAGCGCCGGCAGCCAGGGCCAGCGAATTTCAGCCAGCATACCCAGTGTCGCCGCACCTGCACCATTCCAGAACACCCCGACCAGTATCAGGGTATAGGCTATCGCACGACGGTAATCCAGACCAAACCAGCGCACCAGCCACAGCGTGACAAACAGACCGGTTCCCGAAGTCAGGGAACCATTCAGGACACCAATCAGGAATAGCACCAGGCCACCGAAAATACGTCCGTGCCGCCCCATTTCTACAGCTTGCGATCGCTGCCCCAGTCCGGGATTCAGCCACGAATAAATCCCCAGCCCCGCCGTCAGAATCCCCAGCGCCACCTCGGCAATGCGCTCCGGGACACCCAGTATGACATTAGCCCCCAGGATAACACCGGGCAACCCGAAACCGAGGATAAGCAGCACCAGGGGACGCTCCAGTGGCTGCTCTCTCAAGTGCCTTACAGTCGCGCCGATACCCAGTGCAACACTGGCAACTTTATGGGTTGCCAGCGCAATCGTAAACGGCAGTCCCATAAATATCAGGACAGGCAGCTGGATTAACCCGGCGCCACCACCTGAGAAGGCTGAAAACAGGTTTGCCACCAGGGACACCAGAAACAGGACAAGTTGTTCCAGACCGTTCACTGCATTTCCGCCTTTGCGTAAAATAAGGCCACACTTGGACAATTGACAGGTTTAGGATACACGTATGAAATCAGGATGGCTGCTGCACATGAATAATCTCCGCTACTTATTGCTCCTGCCGGCACTGTTTTGTGCCACAACTGCTTTCGGTGAACGCACCTTTAAATGGACTGACCATGAAGGCCATGTCCACTACGGCAACCGTGTTCCACCTGAATATGCGAAGCAGGAACGCAAGGTAATAAATGAACGCGGCCGCACCATAAAGGTCTACGATGCGCTGAAAACACCGGAACAACGCAAGCAAGAAAAACAACTTGCCGAAACCGCAGAAAAAAACAAGGTGCTCGCAGAAAAACAGGCGATTCATGACCGCAGCTTGCTCGCCACCTATTTAAGTGAACAGGATATGTTGCTGGCAAAAAACGGGAAGGTTGCCTCTGTTGATGCCCTCCTGCAACTGACAAGCAGTCGCGTTAACTCCATGAATGAACGCCTGCTCGGGCTGACAGAAGAAGCCGCCACCTACGAGCGCAGCGGCAAGGCACTGCCGGTCTCGCTGGAGTCACAGATCAACAATCTCCGCGTGCAAATCACTACTAACGAGGCCTTTATCAAGGAAAAAGAAGGCGAGAGAAACGCAATCATCAGCAAATTTGATGCCGACATCAAGCGCTATATCGAACTAACCGCAGATAAACCGGATGCCAAGTCCCCCAAACAACGACTTGCAAGGATTGATGCCACCAGCAACAAGCAGAAGGCAGATCTGAGCAGAAATGATCAGCTGCTACTGACAACCTACGAAGGGGAAATGGATATTATCCTGACGCGGGACCAGAAACTCTCTTCCCTGAACGAACTCATTACGCTGACACAAACGCGCATACAGACCATGCAAATCGAGCTTGATGAACTTTCTGACAGTGCTGACGAATATGAAAGCAGGGGCAAGAAAGTACCAGAGGTATTGCTTGGCCGCATGAAGAATGTCATGCGAGGCATTCGTCAAGGCGAGGACCTGGCTGTACTCAAACAGCAGGAGAAGAAAAAACTGGAACAGCAATATAACAAGGACATCGAGCGTTACCGCCTGCTAACAGCCAATGACCAGTGATGGCCTCAGGCACGCCCCCCTTATGCACGAATCAGGGTACCGACCCCCTCGTCGGTAAACAATTCAACCAGCACCGCGTGCGCAACCCGCCCATCGATTATATGGGCAGCTTTTACACCACTGTTTACAGCGGACAGGGCACAGGCAATCTTTGGCAACATGCCCCCGTGGATCGTCCCGTCAGCAATCAAGCCGTCAACATCATGCGCATTGAGGCCGGTCAGCAACGCCCCCTGCCGATCAAGTAAACCCGCAGTATTTGTCAACAGAATCAGCTTCTCCGCCTTGAGAACCTCGGCCATGCGACCAGCCACCAGGTCGGCATTGATATTGTATGAGCAACCGTCCGCGCCAACACCAATAGGTGCAATCACCGGAATAAAGTCCCCGCCAACCAGCATATCCACGACCGCGGCATCAATGCTTTCTACTTCACCTACGTGACCAAGATCAATAATCTCGGTAGCATCAAGTTCCGGGGCATGCCGTTCAATTTTCAGCTTGCGCGCCCGAATCAGATCACCATCCTTGCCGGTCAAACCAACGGCCCTGCCACCATGATGCGTAATCAGGCTGACTATTTCCTTGTTTACCTTACCGCCCAGTACCATCTCGACCACGTCCATGGTCTCGGGGTCAGTGACGCGCATGCCTGCTACAAATTCACTTTTCTTGCCAATCTTTTCCAGCAGCCGACCGATTTGCGGACCACCGCCATGCACCACGACCGGGTTTATGCCGACCAGCTTCATTAATACGATATCACGCGCAAAACCACTCTTCAGCGCCTCATCCACCATGGCGTTGCCACCGTATTTGATAACCACGGTCTTGCCGCGGAAACGGCGAATGTAGGGCATTGCCTCGGTGAGGACATGCGCGACATTTTGTGCGGATTCAGTTGTCAGAGACATGGCATATTGTGCCGCTGCATACGGCAAGGGTCAGTCAGTTCGAAAGAGTATGCACGGTAAAAGAATAAAATAACAAATCTGCAATCAGAATGGCAGCGACAGTTCCGGATTAACCTGCAACATAACACGCCTGAAATCATCCATGATGCGCGTCAGGGCCTCATCAGTATCGGCTTCGAAACGCAACACCAGCACCGGCGTGGTATTCGATGCTCGCACCAGCCCCCAGCCGTCTTCATAGTCGGCTCGCAAGCCGTCAATAGTAGATATGCTGGCACCGGCAAAGTGAGCATTTTCCAGCAGTTTATCGATAAATACCGGTGGCTCACCTTCCTGCATCACAACATTCAGCTCCGGCGTATTCACGCTGTCCGGTAGCCCCGCAAACACCTCCGTGCTGCTACGATTATCCTTGCCCAGCACTTCCAGCAACCTGGCTGCCGCATACAAGGCATCATCAAACCCGTACCAGCGTTCGTTGATAAAAATATGACCGCTCATTTCACCGGCAAGCAATGCACCGGTTTCCTTGATCTTGGCCTTGATAAACGAGTGCCCGGTCTTCCACATCAGTGGTTCACCACCATGCTCACGGATGATGGCATCCAGGTGACGTGTACATTTCACATCGTAGATAATCTGGCCGCCCGGATTACGCTCCAGAATATCCATTGCATAGAGCATCAGCACACGATCCGGCCAGATAACCTTGCCATCCGCAGATACCACACCCAGGCGGTCACCGTCACCGTCAAATGCAAGACCGATATCGGCCTGGTTTGCAGCAACCGCCGCGACCAGGTCTTCCATATTTTCCGCCTTGCTCGGGTCGGGGTGATGATTCGGGAAAGTACCGTCCACATCGCAGAAAAGCTCCGTAACCTCACAACCAAGCCCACTCAGCAATTGCGGAATCACACCACCGGCAACACCGTTGCCGCAATCAACCACGACCTTGAGCGGCCTGGACAGCGTGACATCACCACGGATTCGCTCGATGTAGTCAGGGACTACATTGATCACCTCGACACTGCCCGGATCGGCAGTAATAAAATTGCTATTTTCGATACGCTCACGCAGTGACTGGATAGCCGGGCCAGAGAGAGTCTCCCCGTCAATGACAATCTTCAGGCCGTTGTAGTCCGGCGGATTGTGGCTACCCGTCACCACGACACCATTCTGGGTATCGAGATAATGCGTGGCAAAATACAGCACCGGTGTAGGAACACAGCCAATGTCCTTCACGTCACAACCGGTAGACACGATACCGGCTATCAACGCCTCGGACAGGTCCGGCCCCGATAAACGACCATCGCGGCCAATGGCAAAGGTATTCCGACCACGCTGCAGTGCTTCACTGCCAATGGCGCGACCAATCAGGGTGACCGCATTCCTTGTCAGCGTCTGGCCAACAACACCACGTATGTCATAGGCACGAAATATCGAGGCATCCACTTTTATATTCTCATCATCCGTTTTGATTTCCAGCGGGTCTTCCTCCAGTATCAAATTATCACTACGAACAGCCGACCCGAAATCAGTAACGACCCCTGCCTTGATCGTATCTTCATCAAGAAGATCTTCTATTTCTGTCTCTGTATCCAGTGTCAGGTATTCTTCATCCGCTTCACGCTCGGTAGTTATGACTCTTTGCCGGGGCTGGCTGGAGGATGCCATCTGGGTCATAAACTCAACCGTCTCCCGCACTTCTGTCAATCCCGACGGGTACTCACGTTGCACGCGCCCGTCACGAAAGTCCTTCATGATAGTGACCATGCTGACCTGGTCAACACGTAGCGCATTCTTGATCCTGCGAAACAGGAAAACAATCAACAGCGTCAGGACGAAGACTGCGGCCAGAAATGCACCCAGCACCCACATGCTGATTTTACCGAGGTAGTACAATCCACCGATGGCCGGCCAGTATGCCACCTGCCAGCGGCTGCCCGCGATAGGCAAAACCCGTTCGGCTACATCCTGCTTCACGCTACTATCGCCATGATGGGCAATCACCACGGGTTTGCCCTTGGTACCATCCTGTTGTAATTCGATGAAACCGTTCAGCTCCTGCAAATCACCGAGAATATCCTGCAGCACATCACTTGACAGTGACAGCATAAGATGACCAACAACACCGCTGCCTGCCGGATCCATCACCGGACGCACAATATTGACATGCTGTTGCGGTGTATTCAGCAGGAGAACTTCCATGGTGGGCGCTTCTGCCCCGGATTCAGCCATGCGCATTTGTGTAATCGCGGCATAACTCAGGGGTGGCGAGGCATTCGTATCCACTTCGGCAAGACCGGGAGGCAACAGCTGCACATTGATTGCGGCAGGAAAGACATAGCGCAGTGACTCTTCCCTGGAACGCAGCGAGGTCTTGTTGCCAACCATCAGGATATACGCGATATCCGGATCCTTGGCGAGCAAGGCGGTCGTGGCACCGTAATGCTCAACAATGGCCGTTATCCGTGCAGCCACCTGTCGGGTAATAATGTTGTTCTCCTGCTCCATGGTCTGCAGGATATAACCCGACATCAGCTTGAAAATAAACACAGCCAGCAAAGCGAGCAACAGCACACCGGTAACCAGCAGCTGTATGCGTATCTTGCCGAGACTGGCCGGTTTCGTATCAACAATCAGTTCCGGCATGGCCTGCACATCGGCCGGATCAGCAGACGATTTGTTACGCTTGAAAAGCTTGCCCAGTGAGAACTTCATTTTAATCCTTTAAAATCCTGACCCTGTGTAAGTACAAAAATCTGAAACTGACGGAATTTTATCGGCAGATCCAGCCGATAATTTGACCTTAATGGCGCCCGGTATGCCCGAAACCACCGGCACCACGCTCGCTGGTGTCAAAATCCTCGACAATGTCAAATTCAGCACGAACCACAGGCACAATCACCATTTGTGCGACCCGTTCACCCGGCTCGACAATAAAGACCTTATTCCCGCGATTCCAGCAAGATACGAACACCTGCCCCTGATAATCCGAATCAATCAGGCCAACCAGGTTACCGAGCACGACCCCGTGCTTGTGCCCCAGCCCAGAGCGCGGCAGGAGGACTGCCGCCAGACCGGTATCTGCCACATGAATCGCCAGCCCCGTCGGAATCAGGTGGGTGTCCCCCGGGGCCAGTTCCAGTGGCTCATCCAGACAGGCCCGCATATCCATTCCCGCCGAGCCATCGGTGGCGTAGTGCGGCAGTGGAAACTCATTACCAAGACGTGAATCGAGGATCTTAAGCTGAATCTTTTGCATTAAACTTTATTACCTTGCCCTGATGGCAACTGTTTTGAAATTGTTCGGCAATCAGGTCCAGCAATTGTCTTGCCAGTTTACCCTTGCCCGTTACAGGTAACACCTGCTCACCCGCTTCCCAGAACACATGCAGTGCATTCTCTTTACTGTCAAAACCCTGACCGGCGCCCACCCTGTTGGCAGCGATCATATCAACACCCTTGGCCAGCCGCTTATTCTGCGCATTGGTTTCGACGGCTTCTGTCTCCGCGGCAAACCCCGCAGTAAAGGGTGCATCCGGCAGCGCCGCCACTGCAGCAAGGATATCCGGGTTACGGATTAAATCCAGTGAACTCTCTGCAGATTCTTTCTTGAGCTTCTGCGGCGCAACCAGCGCCGGTCGATAATCAGCCACGGCTGCCACACTGACAAATATATCTGCAACAGTCACCGCCTGCATGACGGCAGCATACATGTCTGCCGCACTTTCCACATCAATGCGCCGCACCCCTGCCGGCGTGGCCAGACTGACCGGGCCACTAATCAGGGTAACCGCTGCACCCGCCTCGGCCGCCGCTGTCGCGACTGCAAAACCCATCCGGCCCGAGCTGCGATTACTGAGGTAGCGTACCGGGTCAATGGCCTCACGGGTCGGGCCTGCCGTCACCAGCACCTGTCGTCCGGCCAGTACACCTGTCTGAAACATGCCGGACAGCCCGGCCACCAGTTCTTCAGGTTCCAGCATTCTCCCCGGTCCTGTTTCACCACAGGCCTGCAAGCCTTCAGCCGGGCCCAGGACCCGGACATTACCTGCCTGCAGTTTGGCGAGATTTTCCCCGGTGGCCGGCTTTTTCCACATAACCCGGTTCATGGCCGGGGCGATCGCAAGCGGGGCATCACAGGCCAGGCAAACGGCCGCCAGCAGGTCATTGGCCCGACCCTCAGCCACACGGGCAATAAAATCAGCCGTTGCGGGCGCTACCAGCAAGGCATCGGCCCAGCGTGCCAGCTCAATGTGTCCCATGGCCGCTTCTGCTGCCGTATCCAGCAAATCGGTATGCACCGGATTGCCGGACAGGGCCTGCAACGTCAGGGGAGTAATGAATTCGGCCGCCGCCGTTGTCATAACCACGCGGACGACCGCACCCGACAACCGCAACTGGCGTACCAGCTCGGCGCTCTTGTAGGCGGCAATCCCGCCGGTGACGCCCACCAGGATATGTTTTCCATTCAAATAGTTCATCAGACGGGAGTCTACCAGATGATCGAATCATCCGTGGCCTACAGACACAGGCGGTTTCCCCCGCTGGAACTGCTATCCTGTCTGTGACATATCTATACGCATGCATACCATCCGAGACTGGCCGCTCAGCGAGCGTCCCCGTGAAAAACTGCTGGCTCGTGGCCCGGCCGCACTCTCCGATGCCGAACTACTCGCCATCTTTTTGCGTACTGGCGTCAGCGGGAAGACCGCCGTTGATCTTGCACGTGACTTACTGAGTTCCTTTGGCGGACTGCGTCCGCTGCTGGAAGCAGACCAGCGACAATTCTGCACACACCATGGCCTGGGAAAGGCAACATTTGCACAACTGCAGGCCATTCTGGAGATGACACGCCGTCACTTGCAAGAACAGCTGCAGCGCGAAGACAGTCTGGAAAACCCGAATACTACCCGCCAGTTTCTTGCCAGCCGGTTGCGGCATCTTCCCCATGAAGTGTTTGCCTGTCTGTTTCTGGACAACCGGCACCGGGTCATTGTCTTTGAAGAACTGTTCCGCGGCACCATTGACGGTGCCAGCGTTCACCCGCGGGAGGTAGTACGGCGCGCCCTGCAGCACAATGCAGCAGCCGTCATCCTGTCACACAATCATCCGTCCGGCATCGCAGAGCCCAGCCGCGCCGACATCCAGCTGACCCGCCGTCTGACAGATGCACTGGCTTTGATTGATGTCCGGGTGCTTGACCATATCGTTGTGGGTGATGGCGGCGGGGTGTCATTTGCCGAAAGAGGCTTGATATAGGCCAAATCAAGCTGAGGCCAGCTTTTAATTTAATAGCCACGGAAGCACACGGAA
>DMKK01000056.1:0-532 GCA_003454335.1 Gammaproteobacteria bacterium
CACTCCATCCCCCCATAGTTTCAGCTGTCTGGCTATTCCATGGCCGGGCGTGGATAATACGGCCACTTTTCATCAGCGTGTTTTTCAAGGAGAACGACTATGCGGGTTATTCTGTTAGGTGGTCCCGGTGCCGGCAAGGGTACGCAGGCCAATTACATCAAAGAGAAATACAATATTCCCCAGATTTCGACCGGTGACATGCTGCGCGCAGCCGTCAAGGCGGGTACCCCGCTGGGAGTCGAGGCGAAGAAAGTCATGGATGCAGGTGGTCTGGTCTCTGATGACATCATTCTGGGCCTGATCGACGAGCGCCTGAAAGAAGACGATTGCAAGGGCGGTTACCTGTTCGATGGTTTCCCGCGTACGCTGGCGCAGGCCGATGCCCTCAAGGCGAACGGGGTGCCCGTGGATGCCGTGGTCGAGATCGATGTTGATGATGATGAAATTATCAAGCGGATGGCTGGTCGTCGCGTGCATCTGGCGTCGGGCCGTACCTACCACGTGGTGTTCAACCCGCCGAAGGAAGAGGGTA
>DMKK01000056.1:550-3501 GCA_003454335.1 Gammaproteobacteria bacterium
GTGCGCGAGCGTTTGAATGTCTATCATGACCAGACCGAGCCACTGATCTCCTATTATTCCAAATGGGCGGATGCAGGTGGCGACGGCGCGCCGCGCTACGTGAAGATCAACGGCATTGGTAAGGTAGATGAGATCCGGGATGCAATTTTCTCCGGCCTCGATCAGTAAGCCGGATTGATCCAGTCTAAAAAGGCCGGCACCTTGCCGGCCTTTTTATTTTTGCCTACAGGGACGTAGGTACGGTCGTTCCCGCACATCCTTGTGCTCCACGACACTCGGACATCCTGTCCATCGTCGCGGGAGGCAGGAAGCCGGGAGCGATCTCTTAAATCTGCCACCAGGCCCGCTTTCGATAATGCCGGGATGACGCGCCAGGGTGGTAACATAGTGGCGGCAGGAATCGGAGTGAATAATTCTGTAACTATGCTCGACAATGCCAGATGAATCATAGATAATCAGCCTCGTATTACAGAAGACACAAGATGTAGTGGTTGTTGCTTGAGACATTTTGGCCTGGCATTCAGGCTGGTCGAAGCCACACGGGGTGTCGGGCAGCCAATAGATTGACAGCTATACAAGCTTTTTGGGGCGGATGCGTTGTTAGTTTTTCTGCTGGCGGAAAATTAAAACAATAAAATTGAGCAGGATAGAAAGTATCCCGCGATGTAATCACGGATGCGCAGGAGTCTATATGGTTCCAAGTACCAACAGACTGGAAGTGACTGACCCGGGTGGCGTGCGCAAGCTGCTTTATCTGATCGATTCCTTGCGTGCGACCCCCGCCGGTAACCTGATTTACCGGCAGGCTGAAGGTATGCTGGATGATATTGCATCCAGTCATCTGCGTTCTGAAATGGCCTACGCCGGCTTTGTGAATGTCCTGCTGGACGCATTTAATGCGCACTTGACACCCGGCTCTTCCTCCTTTGTACAGATCAAGCTGCTGCAGGCGCGTTTGCAGCCGCCACTGACACCCACCGAACTGGATGTCCTGGGTGATTTTATCAATCAGTGTGGTGACCAGATTCGCAATGCCGGCGAACTGCAAGCCTCGATTATCGTTGATGCCATCACCCCTCTGCTGGCTGCTTTTGGTATCGATACGGTCCCAACAGATGTTGTACAACCACCTGAGGTCGAAACATTTTCCGGTGATGAGCCGGCAGAGCCTGACCTGGAAAGGCAGGAAGAAAGGCAGTATGACGTTGCCGCTGCCAGGGCCGTGCTCGATACGGCCGCAGACCGGGAGCTGCCGGAAGAATTTGCTGACGCTGATTACATCAGTGAGGAAATACCGGCTGGCCAGGACCTGAATGCCATTAATCGCAGTGCGCTGGAGGCCCGTCGTGATGATGTCCAGCAGTTGCAGGCCACGCTTGGTCAGCAGGTGCTTGAAACGATCGGCCAGAATGAAGAATTTGGTGTCACCCTTGAAGTGGTTTTAACGGAATTGCGTCAGGCCGAGGATGCGACTGAGCTGGAGAATCAGCGCTGGACGCTGATTCGCGAAGTTGAAAAGCTCATGAAGGGGCATGACGAACTGGCTGACAAGCTGGACAGTACCCATCATTACCTGCAAATGTTCGAGTCTGACAGCCGCGAACTTACCGATGAATTGACACGTGTGCGTCTGCTCAGTCTGACCGATGAGTTGACCGGTCTGCCGAACCGTCGTGCCTTCATGCGGCGCATGGAAGACGAGGTTGCGCGTGTGCAGCGTTACGGCTTTCCACTGTCTTTTATCCTGATTGACATGGATCACTTCAAGGCTGTCAATGATGAATACGGGCACGCGGCCGGTGATGAAGTGCTGCGGGTGTATTCGAAAAATGTACTTTCAATCTTTCGGCATCACGACATGGTTGCCCGCTATGGTGGCGAAGAGTTCGCGGTGTTGTTGCCGAATACGGACTCTGACGGGGCGGTGCGGGCACTCAACAAGGTCAGGCGTCGGGCCAATGAAACCCGCTGGCAGTCGAATGGTACCGTATCCGATGTCCCTACCTTCTCTGCGGGTGTTTCCCTTTACAAGTCGGGTGAATCTGCCAGCGCCTTTATTGAACGGGCGGACAAGGCGCTGTACCGGGCGAAGCGGCTTGGTCGCAATCGCATTGAACTCGATATGACCTACCAAAGCGAGTCTGACGAGGACGCACCGCGTCGCCGCAGTACCGACTGAAGCTTTTACTACGTAGTCCCCTGCGCGCAGCCGGTGCGTGCCCATCTGTGAGTCTGTATAATTGCATGCCACAAGTTACTCAAGGATGCAGTTGTCATGGCTACGATAGAACTCACCAAAGAAAACCTCATTACTACGATTAACGATAACGACACCGTGCTGATTGACTTCTGGGCAACCTGGTGTGGCCCGTGCCGCCAGTTCGCTCCGGTCTTCGAAGCCATGTCGGAATCGCATCCCGGCATTGTCTTTGCCAAGGTCAACACGGAAGAAGAACAGGAACTTGCCGGACATTTTCAGGTTCGCTCGATTCCAACGCTGACGGTCTTCCGGCAACAGATTATCGTGTTTTCCCAGCCTGGCGCGTTGCCGCCAGCCGGACTGGAGTCTGTTATCGAAAAAGTGGCAGCACTGGATATGGATGAGGTGCGTCAGCAAGTAGCTGAACAGGCGCAGGAACAGGGGAGGAAAGCCTGATGAAACGTACGCTGCTGCTACTCTGTCTGAGCGTTTTTACCAGCATCAGTCTGGCCGATGATGAGCTGCGTTACAACCATGTACGCCTGCAGTCCCAGCAAACCGAGTCGGTAAGTAACGACACCATGCATGTCACCCTGCAAACCTATGCGGAAATGCAGGACCCGGCAAAACTGGCCACCCGGGTTAACCAGGAAATGGAGTGGGCGCTGGCGCAGGCGAAACAGCAAAAGGGTGTCAAGCTAAGGACCGGCAGCTACCAGACGTGGCCGGTAACCCGCAAGGAAGTGACGAC
>DMKK01000086.1 GCA_003454335.1 Gammaproteobacteria bacterium
CCTGATGTTGTAGGTGATACCCTGGCGGTTGCAACAGGCAAGATTACTGCTGCCAACCTGGTTGTCGGCAACAAGAGTAACCAGAGTGATCCCAACGTTCCGGCGGGCAGTGTCATCAGCCAGAATCCGGCAGCGGGCGCCACGGCAAACGAGGGTGATGCTGTCGACTTGGTGATTTCTACAGGTCCGGCAACTGTGCCGACAACAGTTCCTGATGTTGTAGGTGATACCCTGGCGGTTGCAACTGGCAAGATTACTGCTGCCAACCTGGTTGTCGGCAACAAGAGTAACCAGAGTGATCCCAACGTTCCGGCGGGTAGTGTCATCAGCCAGAATCCGGCAGCGGGCGCCACGGCAAACGAGGGTGATGCTGTCGACCTGGTGATCTCTACCGGACCATCCGGCGGCGATAACGTCATAATCGATGGTTGCGATACGGGCGTATCTGACCCGGGCGGCATCCAGGCTGGTATTGATCAGTGCGAAGTTGATGCCAGTAATCATGGCCTGTTCGTAAGGTGTGTCGCCATCTTCACTAAAGCCGAGGGCGTTCCCCAGAGCGATAGAAAAGGCATTATGAAATGCGCTGCTCACTCCAGTATTGACGGGGGATCCGGATCAACAGTCCCGTCAAGTATTCCTGACAACACAGGTGCACCCGTTGCCTCTTCGTCAGGCAGCAGTCAGTCGTCCGTTGCTGCTACCCGGAATGTCACAATGGGTGGTAGTGATACCGGTGTGGGAGACAGTGACGGTAGCATTCAGGCCAGGGTTGATGCCTGTGTTGCGAGCGCCACTAGTCAACGCAAGTTCGTAAAATGTGTCGGTAAGGCTGCCAAAAGCCTGAAACGCAGCGGCGCCATCAGCAAGAGTGAGAAAAAGGCCCTCAAAAGAGCCGCCAAGCGCTCTGGTTTTGGCAACTCCTGAACTGGTAAAGGAAATAACTCCAGTACTGGAAGCGTATGACGGCAGACAACCTTCGCCACGGATGGCGTGTCAGGTTGTAGCTTGAGTCAGGAGTTGGATCAAGGAAAGGCGCCGGGTTACCCGGCGCCTTTTATTTTTGTCCCGGATATTTTTATTTCCCTTATGAATGCTCGCAGTCTTTTGTCAGCAAGCATGTGACCTTCCGGAGTGAGCGCGACATAGGTGGCCAGGCGAGTCACCCTGAGCTGTTTTTCTCTGCGGAAGGGAGACTGGTCCAGTGCCAGCAAGGCGTATAAAATTTCCTTAGCCGTACTGTCAACACCCTCATACCAGTGGTAAGTCAGCATTCGCTGGGTACCATTATCAGTGACGATCGCTACGGCAGGGCCGATATCAGGCCCAAGGTCGACAGTTGAGCGTTCCAGTTCCAGCCCTATTGCTTCCTGGTAACCATTTTTGTCCGAAAGTAAACTACGCTGCCGTCGCAGCCGGTCATCGGTACCCATAAAGATAGAGACTAATTCCTTGCGGCCCCTGCTGTAGTCACGAAAAAGCCTGGATGAGTAGCGCACTGATCCGAGGAATGAATATTTAACCGGTGGCGTCGCGGTCAATTGCCACTCGCCAAGTTCATCTGCGAGACTAATAGCCGGGTAGGTGTCCGCAGCGGGTGTGGGCCATTGCGGCAGCGCGATTGAAGCAATACCCAGTGCCGCAAACATGAATACGAGTACATACAGTTTTTTCTGTTTTTGGCCGGCAAGTTTTTCGTTGCCCGACAAACCAGGTGCTGCCTTATGCTCCCCGTCGTTGCTGTCAAAATAACGCATCAGTATGCTATCAACGGCGTACAACAGGGAAAACCCGATCAAAAAGAAGACCACGCCTTGCAAGGTATGAATAGTCAGGACTTCCTGTGCAGGGTTCAGCACCAGCGTGAGCGCCCTGAGGATGTTGACGGTGTAGGCAATAAAGGGTGCAGCCAGAACCAGCAACACAGCATGCCAGCGTGTGATGCGGAAGATGTACACATAGGCCAGCGCAAAGATCGTCAGCCAGATGATGAACCCCAGTGCGGTGCAGGATTCCGCGAACCGGGTGCTGTTCTCAGCCATGGAAATCATATCGCCCATGGCCAGTGACGGGATACCGATAGCATTAAGCAGCCAGACACTGTGTTCAGTGTCCCAGAGTTGCAGCGGAAAAATGAGCTGATTAATGAGCACCGCGGGCAGGGGTGTGGCCAGTACGAGAATCAGGGCAGGCGGAAGCAATGCGCGCGTCAGTTTTTTGCCTGACAAATATCGTGCCGCACCAAAACCGGTCAGGATGAAGGCTACATGGATGATATCCGTGGCTCCGACAAAGTGTCCCCACATAAATAAACCGATGCCCGGCACCAGAAACAGCATGGCCGACCACGGATTCCCTTTTTCGTGATAGGCAGCAGCAATATCCTTGCGGCGTACGAACAACAGCCCCGCAACGAGAATGTACAAAAACTGTGGAGGTGTTCCGGAAATGAAAAAGAAAGCACCCACGACATCAGGTATAACGTCTGCTGCCGTTTTCCCGGTGACCAGCTGATGAAAGGCCAGGGCAGCAAATATCAGCAACAGGACAAGCAGCGCTTGCTCTTTTCTGCTGTTGGTAACGCGGGAGCTTTCAGTTGATTCAAGTGTCATCGATAAGTCCTGAGCAGACTATACAGGCAGGACAAGATTCCAGCACACTGATTTCATTGGGGGAAAAGCCCCTGCGCGGTGCATTGTTCCTGTTCACCGGTCAATCAGATTGTTCGGTCGCATCGAGTCGGTTCACCTGTCCGTGTGCCGTCAGTGATTACATGCTCGCATCCTGAATGCTAGAGGGCTAGCGCTTTCTATGGGATAATCGCGGCGTCCGGCGTGTCAGGGACAGACGGCGCCACGAACAACTTTTGGAGGAACTAAATGGACGATAACAAACGCAAGGCTTTGAGTGCAGCACTGGGGCAGATTGAGAAACAGTTCGGCAAGGGCGCCGTCATGCGCATGGGGGATGTCAGTGCGGTGCGGGATATCGATGTGGTATCAACCGGTTCGCTGGGGCTCGATGTTGCGCTGGGTATTGGCGGGCTGCCACGTGGCCGGGTCATTGAAATATATGGTCCTGAATCGTCCGGCAAGACCACATTGACCTTGCAGGTCATCGCCGAAGCGCAGAAAGCCGGTGGTACTGCCGCGTTTGTTGATGCCGAGCATGCGCTGGACCCGGTCTATGCCGAGAAGCTGGGCGTCGATGTGGATGAATTGCTGGTATCCCAGCCGGATACCGGCGAACAGGCACTGGAAATTACTGACATGCTGGTGCGTTCCGGTTCTGTCGATGTGGTGGTGGTTGACTCGGTTGCCGCACTGACACCGAAGGCGGAAATCGAGGGTGACATGGGTGATTCACACATGGGGCTGCAGGCGCGCCTCATGTCCCAGGCCTTGCGCAAGCTCACCGGTAATATCAAGCGCTCCAACACCATGGTGATCTTCATCAACCAGATTCGTATGAAGATTGGCGTGATGTTCGGCAATCCTGAAACAACGACCGGCGGTAATGCGCTGAAATTTTATGCCTCTGTACGTATGGATATCCGTCGCATCGGTGCCATCAAGAAGGGTGACGAAATTACCGGTAATGAAACCCGAGTGAAGGTGGTGAAGAACAAGATGGCACCTCCATTCAAGAAAGCAGAATTCCAGATCCTGTACGGTGAGGGTATTTCCCGTGAGGCAGAACTGATTGATCTCGGTGTGCAGCATGGTTTTGTCGAGAAGTCCGGCGCCTGGTACAGCTACGGCGAGGACCGCATCGGCCAGGGCAAGGACAAGGTGCGTGAGTTCCTGAAGTCGAACCCGGACATAGCTGGCGAGATCGAGGCCAAACTGCGGGCCAAGCTGCTGGATACCCCGACCGCCCCGGTTAATGAGGACGAGGCGCTCGAAGCTGAAGCCTGAGCAGGCGCATGATCCGCTTTATCTGCGCAAGACCGCGATGGATTATCTGGCGCGGCGCGAACACGGCGAACAGGAGCTGGTCCGCAAGTTAGCACGCCGCGGTTTTGACGCAGAAATGGTCGAGACCGCGGTGGCTGATCTTAAAGCTGACGGGTTACTGAGTGATATCCGTTTTGCAGAAGCCTTTGTTAATTCCCGCTTCCGGCGCGGATCCGGGCCGCAGAAGATTCAGGCTGAACTGCGGGAGCGGGGTATTGATGCGGATCTCATCAGCGTCAGTATTGAAGCGTATGATGACCAATGGCGACAGCGCATCAGGGAAGTGCGGGAAAAGAAGTTCGGGGCAGTCCTGCCCGGGGATTTCAGGGAGCGTAGCCGGCAAATGCGGTTTTTACAGCAGCGAGGGTTTACCGCAGAACAGATTTCGGGGGTATTTAAGGACGAGTAGGATGGGTAAAGGAGCAACGCGACGTACCCATCAAAATATGGTTCCCGTTGCTGATGGGTACGCTACGCTTTACCCATCCTACATTTACCTGCCAGCATTTCAGTAGGATGGGTAAAGGAGCGCAGCGACGTACCCATCAAAAAACCATCCCACACAAAAAAGGCCTGCAATTGCAGGCCTTT
>DMKK01000096.1:0-4061 GCA_003454335.1 Gammaproteobacteria bacterium
GGGGACGGCGCTCCCACAGGGTGTTGTATATTGCATCGGCGCGATTGTTGTAAATACGGTGCATCAAAAAAGGGTGGCGACCCACCTGATCTTTGCTCATAATTGGCCGCCTTCATCAGGAGGTAACATCCAGTATGTGGTTTAAAAATCTTCAGCTCTACCGTCTTGGCCAACCGTTTGATTTGACTCCGGAAGCATTCGAGGAGCGACTCCGCGCCGATGAATTCAAGGGGTGTAACAGCATGGATATGCTGACTTATGGCTGGGCGCCGCCGCTGGGTCGTCACGGTCAGCAACTGGTCCATGCGGCAAATGGCTACATCATGATCTGTGCCCGCAAGGAAGAGAAGATTATCCCGGCAGGGGTGGTGAAGGAATTGCTCGATGACAAGGTTGCCACAATAGAGGCGGCGGAGGCACGCGAGGTTTATCGCCGCGAAAAGATGCGTATGAAAGAGGAGATTATCGTTGATCTGTTGCCGCGAGCCCTGACGCGGATAAGCAACCTGTTCGCCTATATTGATGTTCGTAATGACCTGATCATTGTTGACAGTTCATCAGCGGCGAAGGCGGAGACGCTGATTGGTCAGTTGCGTAATACACTGGGCCGCTTTCCGGCAACGCCGGTGAAAATAAAACAGTCGTTGTCGGTACTGATGACGCGCTGGCTGAGTGGCGAACCCTTGCCCAATGACTTTGTGCTGGGCGGGGACTGTGAGTTAAAGCATCCGGACCCGGAGGGGGGGGTGATTAACTGCAAGCATCAGGACCTCGAAGCCGGGGAAATTCGTAACCATATTAAAAACGGGAAATATGCGGTCAAGCTGGCCTTGCAGTGGAAAGAACGCCTGTCACTGGTGCTGCATGAGGATATGTCGATCAAGCGTCTGCGTTTTGAAGATGTTATCAAAGAGACTGAAAATGACGCCGATGATCCGGTTAGCCAGTTTGACCTGGATTACTCGCTGATGGTGCTGGAGCTGGCCGAATTTTTCCCGCAACTGCTGAGCGCGCTGGGTGGTGAGGATTTGCCGGATGATGTCCCTGCGAAGCCGGTGACTGCGCCGCCAGTCAGTGAACCTGCAGTCAGTGAACCGACGAGCAGCGAACAGACACCTGTCGAAGCAGAGCCGGCGTAGGCCGCATGTCTGCCGGATTCAGGTTTGGCTGACATTCATCCACAGTTAAGGAATGACTGTCTGATTCTGGGGCACCTGGGGTTGTGTCATTTGCTGTTGATGCAGGAGGCCAATTATCCCTGGTTCATCCTGGTGCCTGATCGGGAGGCCATTACGGAGATACATCAGCTGGACGAAGCGGATCAGCAACAACTGATGCGAGAGTCTGTGTCGTTGTCCCGTGCACTTGAAACGGTTTTCGCGCCGGACAAGCTCAATATCGCATCGCTCGGTAACATCGTCCCGCAGTGTCATATCCATCACATCGTTCGTTACCGGACCGATGCTGCATGGCCAGCGCCGGTGTGGGGCAGGGTGCCGCTTAAGGAATATTCAGAAGACGCGCTGGCACATGTTGTTGATGCCGTGAAACAGGCGCTGTCATTGCCGTAACGAAGCGCTTGGTTAACCCGTCTGATGGGTACGTCACTTTGTTCCTTTACCCATCCTACAAAGATCTACGGTTATTGTAGGATGGGTGAAGGAGCGCAGCGACGCACCCATCAAGTGAACCAACAGGCAAAAAAACGGCGACCCAGGGTCGCCGTAGAAGTGAGAGAGCTTGTATCGCCTGTACTTTGCTAAGAACCTAACCGATGCGTTCTGCACGCACCTGCTGCTTGGTCATGCGGGCGAGTACTTCAAATGATGATGTCCGTTCCGTGTCATATGAAACGAGCATCAGATGTGGTCGTCGTTCATTGAAATGGGCGTGGACAACCCCCTTCGTATCGGTGATGGCCTTTTCGATATTACGCCGGGTATGTTCACCCAGATAATTGTCAACGTGCATTACCATATCTGTTATGTGCATGGTGCCTGCTCCTCCATTTGATTAGTCAATCGCCCCCCTGATGAGGCTTTGCGCTACAGAGTGTTGGCATCCATGCCAGGTATTCTCCGTTGGCTGAACGGTATGCAATAACCATATAAATGTCAAGGAAATAAATCCATAACCCTATGTTATTTAATAATAAAATACTAAAACACCATATTTTATGTAGGGTTATTAATACCTTACTAGAATAAGGGTATGCGGCCTGTGCGGTCTGTGCCGCACAGGCGCTGCTGCGATGTACAAAGGACTGCGGGGAAAGCTCAGGCAGAAACTGCGCGTGACGAGCGTTTGCGTTCATGCTCCAGCAGCAGCTTTTTGCGCAGCCGGATGTGGTTGGGCGTGACCTCGACCAGTTCGTCGTCGTCAATAAATTCCAGCGCCTGTTCCAGGCTCATGCGGATGGGCGGGCTGAGTACAATGTTTTCATCGGTACCGGCGGCACGGATGTTGGTCAGTTGCTTGCCTTTCAAGGGGTTGACCACAAGATCATTGTTGCGTGAATGAATACCGATCAGGCTGCCTTCATAAACCTCTTCACCGTGACCAATAAACAAACGCCCGCGTTCCTGCAGGTTGAACAGGGCATAACCAAGGGCCTTGCCGGCACCCTTGGAAATCAGTACACCGTTGATGCGTTGGCCGTAGTCACCGGCCTTCATCGGGGCATAGTGAGAAAATACACTGTAGATCAGTCCGGTGCCCTGGGTGCCGGTAAGAAACTCTGTACGGAAACCGATCAGGCCGCGGGCCGGCATGATGTAGTCCAGCCGGACCCGGCCCTTGCCATCGGGTACCATGTCAGTCAGTTCACCGCCGCGTTCCCCCAGTTTTTCCATGATGGTGCCCTGGTGCTGGTCCTCGATATCCACCGTGACCTGCTCATAGGGTTCCTGCTGTTCACCGTCAATCTCACGAATGATGACTTCCGGTCGGGACACGCCCAGTTCGAAACCCTCACGTCGCATGGTTTCAATAAGGATAGCCAGGTGCAGTTCGCCGCGTCCTGATACCTTGAATTTGTCGGCGTCATCCGTCTCGTCAACCCGCAGGGCAACATTGTGAATCAACTCACGTTCAAGGCGCTCGCTAATGTTTCTTGACGTCACATATTTGCCATCCTTGCCGGCAAACGGAGAATTATTGACCTGAAAGGTCATGCTGACAGTCGGTTCATCGACGGTCAGTGCCGGCAGTGCTTCCACATTGGCCGGGTCGCAAATTGTATCCGAGATATTGAGCTTGTCGATGCCGGTAAAGGCAATGATGTCGCCGGCCTGGGCTTCTCCGACCTCGATACGTTCCAGTCCGAGGAAGCCGTACACCAGTCCGACGCGGACATTGCGTTGTTTGCCATCCGGGGCGATCAGTGTGACCGGCATGTTGGGTTTCAGTTTGCCGCGCTTGATACGGCCGACACCGATAACGCCGACGTAGCTGTTGTAGTCCAGCGTGATCACCTGCATCTGGAACGGCGCATCCAGATCAACCTGTGGTGGTGCCACGTGTTCAACAATGGCTTCCAGCAGGGGGGTCATATCCTCACCGGGCTGATCGGCTTCAAGCCCGGCATAGCCCTGCAATGCGGAAGCATAGATTACCGGGAAATCGAGTTGTTCATCGGTTGCGCCCAGGCGATCAAACAGTTCAAAGGTCTGATCCAGTACCCAGTGAGGCCGTGAACCCGGACGGTCAATCTTATTGATGACGACAATCGGTTTTAACCCCAGGTCAAACGCCTTTTGGGTGACGAAACGCGTTTGTGGCATCGGGCCTTCCACGGCATCAACCAGTAACAGGACGCTGTCAACCATCGACAGCACACGTTCCACCTCGCCACCGAAGTCGGCGTGCCCGGGGGTATCGACGATATTGATGCGATAATCGTTCCAGCGGATGGCCGTGTTTTTCGATAAGATCGTGATACCGCGCTCTTTTTCCAGGTCATTGGAATCCATGACCCGTTCCGGTGCTGCGGCCCGTTCTCCGAGCGTGCCGGACTGGCTGAGAAGCTGGTCCACGAGGGTGGTCTTGCCATGGTCGACATG
>DMKK01000096.1:4078-4369 GCA_003454335.1 Gammaproteobacteria bacterium
CGTGAAAAGCCGGCAATTATACCGGTAACGGTGCCGGACGCCATGTTTTCCGGCAAAGACGGCTTATTCCGGGGCAGGATCCTGATTTATGTACACAGATGAAGAAATCGCTGTAATAAAAACCCGCCTGCTGCAGTTACAGCAGGAGTTGCAGGACTTGCAAGGAACCGGTGAGGAGGCTGCCGGCGTGGTCGAACTGGATCAGACTTCGGTCGGGCGTCTGTCCAGAATGGATGCGCTGCAGGGGCAGGCCATGTCAAAAGAGACGGGCCGTCGACGGCAGCTGGAGAT
>DMKK01000096.1:4435-9434 GCA_003454335.1 Gammaproteobacteria bacterium
CACAGGGTTGCCCCGGGATCAAGCTTGATCCCGGGGCAACCCTGTGCATCGAGTGTGCGAATAAAAAAGAACGCGTGTAGAGGACGGGGTGTACAGTTTATGAATGTATCCAAAGGTATCGAATGAAATGAAGGCCTTGCTGGTTGTAGCACATGGCAGTCGCCGCGTGGAGTCCAATGATGAGGTGCGAGCATTAACCGGGCGTCTGGGGGCGCAAGCGGAAGGCATTTATGCGCGGGTGGAGTGTGCCTTCCTGGAACTTGCAGAACCCTCGATTCCTGATGGCCTGCGTGCGGCTATTCGTGAGGGTGCTACACAGGTTATCGTGGTTCCCTATTTTTTATCGGCAGGGCGACATGTGGTAACGGATATTCCGGCCGAGATTGAAGTGGTGCGCAAGGAACATCCGGATATTGATATTGTGCTGGCACCTTACGTCGGGGCTGCGCCAGGACTGACAGAGTTGTTACTGCAGCAGGCGCTGAAAACCGGAAGGGATTCTGATTGATGCGGAAGCTTCGTACCTCAGCTCATCCTACGGTCCCGTGTTTATTGGCGTAGAATCCGGTGCCATGCCTTTACTGCGACTGAACAATGTATCCCTGGCCTTTGGTCACCGTGCCCTGCTTGACAGGGTAGACCTGGAAATGTTCCGGGGCGAGCGGGTGTGTCTGGTGGGCCGGAATGGCGAGGGTAAATCTTCTCTGCTGCGCATACTCAATGGTGAAGTGACGCCGGATGATGGTGAGTTGTGGGTACGTCCGACGACACGCATTGCCTGCCTGGCGCAGGAAGTCGGCATGGACAGTGATGACAGCGTGTTCGATGTCGTTGCCGGTGGCCTCCCGGAACTGGGCAGGCTGATTTCCGAATACCATCATGTTGCCAGCGAACTGGCGCAGGGGGAAAATCCGGCTGCACTGCAACGGCTGTCTGAACTACAGCATGAACTGGAGGCCGCCAATGGCTGGCAACTGGAACAGCGGGTAGAGAGCGTCTTGTCACGGCTCGATCTGGACAGTGATGCCATGTTCCATTCCCTGTCCGGCGGCTGGCGTCGGCGGGTGATGCTGGCGCGGGCACTGGTTGCTGAACCGGACGTGTTACTGCTGGATGAGCCGACCAATCACCTCGATATCGAAGCGATTATGTGGCTGGAAACGTTCATGCTCGACTATCCCGGTGCCTTGTTGTTTATCAGTCATGACCGGGCATTTGTACGCCGGCTGTCGACGCGCATTATTGAGCTGGACCGCGGCCAGCTGACCTCGTGGCCGGGGAGTTACGATGACTATGTGCGTCGCAAGGCCGAGCAGCTGGAGGTGGAGGCACGTCACAATGCGCTGTTTGATAAAAAGCTGTCCCAGGAAGAGACCTGGATTCGCCAGGGGATAAAGGCGCGGCGTACGCGTAACGAAGGCCGGGTCCGGGCGCTGCAGGATTTAAGGGAACAGTACCGGGAGCGGCGGAACCGCTCCGGTAAAGTCAAACTGCAGCTGGACAAGGGCGAGCAGTCCGGCAAGCTGGTTTTTGAAGCAGACGATATCGACCTGGCTTTCGCTGACAATACGGTGATCAAGGGTTTCTCGACCACCATCATGCGCGGCGACCGCATCGGGATTATCGGTCCTAATGGCGTCGGCAAGTCCACCCTGATCAGGGTATTGCTGGGCCAGCTTGAGCCCGATAGTGGCCGGGTTCGCAGCGGCACCAAGCTGCAAGTTGCCTATTTTGACCAGCAACGGGACCAGTTGGACCCGGACAAGTCGGTGATGGATAACGTGGCCGAAGGCAGCCAGCATGTCACTGTCAATGGCCGCGACCGTCATGTCGCCAGCTATTTGCGTGACTTTCTGTTTCCGTCGGAACGCTTGCAGTCACCGGTCAGTACCCTGTCCGGGGGTGAACGTAATCGCCTGTTGCTGGCCCGGCTGTTTGCCCGGCCGGCGAACCTGCTGGTGATGGATGAACCGACCAATGACCTGGATGTGGAAACGCTGGAGTTGCTGGAGGAATTATTGATGGATTATCAGGGCACCCTGTTACTGGTCAGCCATGACCGCGCCTTCCTCGATAATGTTATTACGCGTTCGCTGGTGTTTGAGGGTAAGGGTGTGATCGGTGAATATGTTGGTGGTTATTCTGACTGGCAACAGCAAAGAAAAACCGGGAAACCTGCCGGGCGGTCAGACCACAATCCGGTTGTAACATCGGCTACGAAAACCATCCCAGCATCGAAATCAAAGAAGCGCTCCTACAAGGACCAGCGTGAGCTGGATGGCTTGCCAAAGCAGATCGAGGCCCTGGATGCAGAGCAGGCGCAACTCCAGCAAGCGATGGGGGCGCCTGGTTTCTACCAGCAGGACAAGGATGAGGTGGCGGCAACACTGGCCCGCCTGGAAGCCGTCGGGGAAGAACTCGAAGCCTGCTACAGTCGCTGGGAAGCGCTGGAGTCAGGCTGACCGTTTGGGTCGGTTTACTTTGCCCTGGGCTACATGTGCTTCGGCACATCTTATGCACTATGGGTAGGAGATATTGGTTAATCCGCCTGATGGGTGCGTCGCTGCGCTCCTTCACCCATCCTACAAAAAACCGTAGACCTAATCGTAGGATGGGTGAAGGAGCGCAGCGACGCACCCATCATTCTCTGCTATCAGGCGCGGGAGACGTATTCGCCGGTACCGGTATTGACCTTGATGTGTTCGCCAGGGGTCAGGTACTCCGGCACCTGCACGATCAGGCCGGTGCTCAGGGTGGCGGGTTTGGTGCGCGAGGAGGCCGAGGCGGCTTTCATGCCGGGTGCGGTATCCGTGATCTCCAGCACGACGGTCGCCGGCAATTCAATCCCGAGCGGGGTGTCATCGGCAATCATGGCAACGATACCTTCAAGGTCTTCGGTCAGGTAACGCAGTTCTTCCTGCAGGTCCGCGGTATTGAGCATGTACTGTTCGAAGCTTTCCCGGTCCATGAAGGTGCAACTGTCAGCGTCCTTGAACAGGAACTGGACGCCGCGACGCCCGAAGTCGACTGTTTGCACATTTTCGTCACCCTTGAAACGGTTCTCGTACTTTTGCCGGGTGACCAGATCCAGGCCGCGTACCTTGTACAGGGTGCTGCCACTGCGCGAGGACGGGCTCTGCACATCGAGTGCCTTTATGAGGATGTTGCGACCGTCAACATCAAGCACCAGACCTTTTTTCAGTTCACTTGCCTTCATGTCGGGTAACCGCTATCAGTCGTGCTGGTGGCCTTCAGGACCATGTACATGGCCGTGTTCAAGCTCTTCTGCGGTGGCATCACGGATATCTACCACGGTGACATCAAAGTTGAGGGTGACACCGGCCAGCGGGTGGTTGCCGTCAACGGTAATGGTGTCGCCTTCAACCTTTTTAATGGTGACTACGACCGTCTGGCCATCCGGACCCTGGGCATTGAATTGCATGCCGGCTTCAACTTCAGGTTCAGGCGGGAACATGTCGCGGGGTACATCCTGTGACTTGGCCTCATCGTGAACGCCGTAGGCTTCTTCCGGCGGGATGGTTACCGAGAAGTTGTCGCTGGTGGCCTTGCCGGTCAGGGCATTCTCGAGTCCGGGGATAATGTTGCTGGCGCCGTGTAAATAGCAGAAGCTGCCATCGTCGGATTTGTCGAGAATATTGTCGTCATTATCCTTCAGGGTGTAGTGGAGAACGACAACATGGTTATTGGCTATCTGCATGAATATACTCCTGTAATTGCTAATATGCAGCGTACGCTGCCCGAGAATTGGCGGCAGATAATATCACAGTGTTTAGCCTGGTGGGTGAATGGGACTATGAACTGGCAAGTCTACATCATACTTTGTACGGATAATTCCCTGTATACCGGTATTACCACCGATATGGCGCGACGTTTCAGGCAGCATGCCAAATCGCAGGGCGCGAAGTATTTTCGCGGGCGTCGACCGGGCAAGGTGGTCTACCTGGAGGGGGGGCATACTCGCAGTACCGCCAGCAAGCGCGAGGCGGTTATCAAAAAGCTGTTACGTGCAGACAAATTGCGCCTGATTGCCTCAAACTGCAACGAATTAACGGGATCTGGTGAACAAGACAAGTCCTGATGAATGCTGCCTCCATATAATTAAGTATCGGCGGTGTGAACTACACTTAAGGTGGTTGAGTAAATGGTTGTGCGCATATGGAAGACCCCGCTGGTTTCCTGCGTTACCGGCGTGAAGAGGCGGACAAGCAGTTTGCCCCTGCACCCTTAGTATCAGGAGTCGTCCGGTTACTATCCGTTCCATCGAACTGGCGATCGTGGAACGCGCCTGGCAGTCGGGCTGGATCAGGCCACAGCGTAGCCGGCAGCCATTGTTTCAACGGGTGGCCATTATTGGTTCGGGGCCGGCCGGGCTGGCCTGTGCGCAGCAACTTGTGCGGGCGGGTTACCGGGTGACGGTGTATGAGAAGGCCGACCGGATTGGTGGCCTGCTGCGTTACGGGATTCCTGACTTCAGGCTGGAGAAACCGGTGCTTGAGCGGCGGCTGGCACAGTTACACGCTGAGGGTGTCCGTTTTCGTACCGGTGTGCACGTGGGGTCAGACCTCGATATGGGTGAATTGCGCCGTACCGCGCATGCTGTGGTGCTGGCCTGCGGGTCGGAGCAGCCGCGCGAGATGCACGTGCCTGGTCGTATGCTGAACGGCATTCACTTCGCAATGGATTATCTCCGCCAGCAGAACCGGCGGGTTGCCGGAGATTTTGTCAGTAGCGAGTCTGTCATCGATGCAGCCGGCAAGCAGGTTGCGGTGATTGGCGGTGGTGACACGGGCGGCGACTGTGTGGGCACGGCCATCCGGCAGGGCGCCAGTCAGGTAACACAGATTCAGTACCATGAGTGTCCGCCGGCACACGTGGACAACCTGCTTTACTGGCCGGAGCCGGCTCCGGAACGATGTCAGTCGGACCATGACGAGGAGGGCTGCAAGCATATCTGGGAGTTTGATACGGTTGCTTTTGA
>DMKK01000096.1:9556-9773 GCA_003454335.1 Gammaproteobacteria bacterium
GCTGCCGGCGATATGCGCCGCGGTCAGTCACTGGTGGTCTGGGCTATACGTGAAGGACGACAGTGCGCGCGGGCGATCGACTGCTGGTTGTCTGGCGACAGCACTTTGCCGCTGGTATAGCAGGCGTAGAAACCATGAAGGGCTGCAATCAACTCAAGCATTGAAAAAATTTTACTGTAGGAGCGGCGTCCTTGCCGCGATTCGCGCCGGGGAAGCT
>DMKK01000269.1:0-195 GCA_003454335.1 Gammaproteobacteria bacterium
CTCACTCTGGTTTGTTGCCGCCATGGTGTATATCCGGACAGGCAAAGCGAGAAAGTAATCCCGGCCTGAGAACTGGTTTTGCCGATTGATTTACAGGATGAAATAAATATTTCGTATTGATTCCGTAATGCACCGCTGCTGAGTCCTGCAGGAGTACCGTCGCCTACAGGGATATATGTAGGTGAGGGGCGTGAG
>DMKK01000269.1:241-11943 GCA_003454335.1 Gammaproteobacteria bacterium
AGGACGCCGCTCCTACAGTAAGATCTTTTGCAATGATTGGATAACCTGATTCTAAATATCCAAGATAGCAGTACAGCCTGACCCATCAGCTTTTTCCTTGCATATCAGAAGCAACTCGATCTGTGCAACGCAAGAATATTTCGGGAATAATGCAAACTTAAGTCATCTTTATACTAATCAGGCTGTCACTTTCGAACGATACCCTCTGCGACGAAATCAATGTTGCTTTTCGGTTACAGACCCTCATTTTCCTGATGTTCTTCGAAGGCCCGTACAGCATCAGAGACCCGAACAAAAATTTTGTCCTGAGAAAAAATGGGCTCCATTCCGATGTTCAGCTTCACTTCACGTAATGGCAGATGAGCCCGGGCCAGTGCCAATTCAATGCCTCTATCCTTGAGTTTCTGAAAAAAGGGCCGCAGCTTTTCTGCAGCAGTGAAATCGACAGAGGGAATGGCCCTGGCGTCGATCACAACCATACGGACGGGTTGCTCCTCCCGGTCAATAAAACCCTGCAGTCGTTCCATGAAATAGCTGATGTTGGCAAAGATCAGCGGCCCATAAAACCGGTAAACCACCAGGCCGGGTATATCCTCGGTCTGGTCGTCATCTCCCAGGTCGTGGAGTTCGTCAGAACCCGGCTTGCGAACCAGTAGCGCGTCATGGGGACGTGCCAGTTCGGAGAGCAGGATGGCAATCGAAAAGGCGGTGCCCAGCAGTATGCCCGGCAGCACCCCGATGAACACAACGGCAGCGGTTGTGGTAATCGCGATCCATGCCGTCTGTCGGTGCTGAACCCATATATTCTTCACCCCGGCTATGTCGATAAGCCCGAACCCGGTGTATACCAGGATGGCCGCAATAGTAACCTTGGGCAGTTGCGTCAGGGCCTCTGCCGCAAGCAGCAGAAAGCCGATTAGAAAGACCACGGAAGCCAGATTCGCTATCTGGGTACGGCCTCCTGCTGCACTATTCACCAGAGTGCGGGTCTGGCTGCCTCCCACGCTAAACCCCTGCACAGCACCGGTGGCCAGGTTTGCCGCGCCCAGTGCCATCAGTTCGCGGTCCGGATTAATCTCGTAGCCGTGTCTTTCCGCCATTGCCCGGCTGAGTAAGATGCCTTCCGGAAAAATCAGCATGGAGAGACCCAGCGCTCCCATGGCCAGAGTGGCGATATCATCCAGCTCAAATGTGAATTCCATGGCTTTGGGGGCGATATCGCTGATTGCTCCGATGGTTTCCACTCCCAAGGCCTCGAAATCAACCAGCAATCCGCTGACCAGCGCCAGGAAGAAGACCGGTACCAGCGGGGGAAGGCGAGTGATGATACGTTTAAAAATAACCAGCAGCACCAACGTCGCAGCTGCAACGCCCAGGGTCGACAGATGCGTGTCTGGCACCTTGTCCACCCATTCAATAATGCGCTGCACCAGTCCCTCCTGCTCCAGTTCGACACCGAACAGCTTGCCCCACTGGCTCATGACAATCACCAAAGCTGCGCCGTTCAGGTAACCAAGCAGCACAGGTGTTGATAAAAAGCTCGCTACCACGCCCAGCTTGAACCTGGCGGCTATGATCAGGATAAGACCGGTAAATACCGCCAGCCAGGTACCCGCGATCATGGCCTTGGCAGGATCGCCTCCGGTGAGGGGCAGTATGGCTGTTCCCACCAGCAGTGCAACAGCACCGTCAGGCCCGACATTCATGTGGCGGGAGGAAGTGAAGAGAAAATAGGCCAGGGTTGCGGCGATAGCGCTGTAAATCCCGGCAATGGGACCGAATCCCGCCAGTTCTGCATAAGCCAGGGCCGAAGGGATCAGGACCAGGCAGATGACAAGCCCTGCAAGCACGTCGGGGCCCAAATCCTTTGACTGATATTCAGAAAGAATTCTGAGCCCCGGTAGAAAACCTTTGTAGCCGGAACCGATCATTGTTTTTGAAATCTGGTTGGTGTCTTCATTCATGGCGACAAAATATATATATCCATGTTATTTCTCTATTTTCCTGTCCTGCCAGCTTCCGGTTCCCTATTGACTGAATTATACACGCTTGCATAGCCTTTAACCGGCATGAAAAGTCACCGCCGCAGATTCAGTTGCGCTTCCACCAGAACGGCACGTCCAACACGCTCGCTGATCAGCTGTTTGAGCGCATCGACATGGCTTTCATCCAGGCGCGTTGAGGAACTCATGACGACCCGGACCAGTGGCAGCCTGCCCATTCTGACCTTGACGATGCGCAGGCCGACCTGCTGATTGTCTGCTGTATCAGGTAATGCGACGGTTGCGCCATCCATCAGCCTAACCGGGCGATCCCGCCATTGCCAGGCCTCCGGTGTCTGTTCGGCTATCGTGCGTCCTGTGTGACGGGCCAGCGTAGAAACCATCTCCATTGGCAACCGTTTCCGTGCTTGGCAGTAGGCACCTGTATGGGTACTACACTGTGGAAGTCCTCCTATTAATCGCTTGATCGCCGCATCATCTACTGCCTTCTGGCAAGAACGATCTGTACTCATCGCTTGTGCCAGAAACATTGACAGCGTCTCGGTCGGTGGAAACAACCTGACCTATGCCTATTAACAATCCGGCAACCACTCCGCACGAGCCGGCTGTCCGCAGCTTGCAACGTCAGTCCTGGAGGCAGGATCTGCGTACCGTCCGTACGGTGCGATTTGCACTGGCCGCTACCATGGCTGTGGCGATTGCCCAAATGGTCAACTGGCCACTATCTTTCGTTGCAGTGGCACTTGTTATTGTGTTGCTCGAGATCCCTATTGCAGAGCCAACGGTGCGTGACTTTTTCACAAACCTCGGCCATGTCGTGGCGGGTGTGGCGGTCGGGTTTTTCTTTGTCATGCTTGTAGAACCCTACCCGCTGATGTTCGTCGTTGCCTTCCCGCTGGCTTTCTTTCTGACCTCCTATCATCTCCAGAAGGGTGCACCGCTGTTGCTGTTGCTGTTGCTGATGCTGATGATTCTCCTGACAATATTGATTTTTCCCATTGTCGGGAACATCTACGAGGGATTAACGGTTCTCGTCGCCGGTTCCCTTGTGATCTCCGGATTCGTCACGGTGGTAGTGGTACAACTCGCCTATGGCCTCCTCCCGGACCCACCGGAGACCGAAACAGCACACTCATTCCGCGGCGCATGCTGCTGTTTGGACTATCGGCCAAGGAATCAACACACAAGCTGGTACTGACAGCGGAAGGTATGGGGGAAACGCTGGCCATGTTGACGTGGATCGTCTTCGGCGCCGCAGTCATCGGCCAGTCATACTAATATTTTATCTGGCGGGTAGTGTTGTATGCACTGCTGAGTCTTACCGTTATTCGCATGTTGCCGATATTCCTGTCATTGACAGGCACGGGAGAAAAAACGGATAGCAAGCTGTTCCTGGCATGGTTTGGTCCCCGCGGGCTTGCAAGTATCGTGCTGAACACTGACCTGCCTGGCACCGAACTCATGACCATGGTTGTTGTCTCTACCGTATTCCTCAGCGTGATCGCCCATGGGGTAACTGCAAATCCGCTGGCAACCGCGTTGGCCGCCAGGGTAGCGCGAACTGGCAAGGACGCCTTGTCAGGAGATTAAAGTCATTTGAAAAACATGCTGGATACATTTTTTTGTATCCGTTAACAAGGCACTGCAGAATCACAATATTCCTGTGAAGAATGTAGCCGTCAGAATTCCCCAAATCGATAACATGAAGACAGTACAGAAGCTGTTATTACTCATCCATATAGCCCTGATGCGTTTCTTGTCCCGTGCCACCAACTGGCCGCCTCGAGTTTTGCATTGATCTCCTGGCGGGTTTCGGCTTCGAGTTTTGTGTCTTCCTGGACCAGTTCTACCACTCTTCTGCAACAATACATCTCATTGATTTCATTGATAATATTAGTAATATTTTGCTATCCTAGCATATAATGCTTGTATGACTGCTCTCAGACCAGCACCCCTACCACCGCCCCGGTCATGCAGGTCGCCAGGGTGCCGGCGACAATGGACTTCATCCCAAGCTGGATAATCTCCACCCGCCGTTCCGGCACCATGGTGGCGAGACCACCAATCATGATGCCCAGACTGCCGAAGTTGGCAAAACCGCACAGGGCATAGGTCATGATCAGTTGACTGCGTCCATCCAGCTGACCGGCCGGCAGGGCCGCGAGGTCCAGATAGGCAAACAGCTCGTTAAGGATGACCTTGGTTCCCAGCAGTGAACCACCACTCACTGCCTGCTCCCAGGGAAGCCCCATCAACCAGGCAACCGGTGCCAGCAACCAGCCCAGCAGTCGTTGCAGGGTCAGCGGTGCATTTTCCACACCGGGCAACAGGCCCAGCATCATATTGACGAGACTGACCAGTGCGACCATGACAATCAGCATGGCCGTGATGTTGATAATCAACTCAACGCCCTGCACGGTTCCTTTAGTAATCGCATCCATATTGCTGGTCGCACGCTGTGGCGGCACCAGTTCACCGGCCGTTGCTCGTTCCTCGGGCGGCACCAGTACCTGGGCGATCACAATCGCTGCCGGTGCACTGATCAGCGAGGCCACCAGAATATGTCCCATGGCATCGGGTAGCACCGCACTCAGGATACTGGCATACAACACCATGACGGTACCGGCAATCGTCGCCATACCGGTGACCATCAGGGCAAACAGTTCGCTGCGGGTCATTTCCTTCAGGTAGGGCCGTACCAGCAGCGGCGCTTCAACCATGCCCACGAAGACATTGGTCACCGTACCCAGCGCCAGCGCCCCACCGACCCCCATGGCCCGTTGCAACAGGCGTGAGAGACCACGCACAATGAATGGCAGTATGCCCCAGTAAAACAGCAGCGCAGACAGGGCACTGATCAGCAGGACCAGTGGCAAGGCGCGGAACGCGAGGATAAAACTGGTCCCCTCCTGTGTTTCCTCAAATGGCAGTTCGTCACCACCCAGATAACCAAAGACGAAGGACGTGCCCTCCCGGGTTGCCTGTTCAAGCGCCAGCAGCAGATCATTGAGCCCCATGAACAGCAGCTGGAACGGCGGCAACCACAGCAACAAACCGGCCAGCACAAATTGCAGGGCAATGCCCGTCAGCAGGGTGCGCCACGGGACACGTGCCCGATCTTCGCTGAACAGCCAGACCAGCATCAGAAACACCAGGATTCCGAGGGCACTTTGCAGGGCAAGTGGCATAACGATAGCTGCTGCTACGGCTTACGTTTTGCTGTCGAGGACTGACTTGACGAACGGGATCGTCAGACGGCGCTGTTCAATCAACGATGCCGTATCCAGCGTATCGAACAGGGCAAACAGGGTCGGCAGATCACGCGGAAAACGCCGCAACATAAACTGTGCGGTATCTTCCGGCAACTCCAGTCCGCGTCCCTGTGCACGACAGGCCAGGGAGGCGATGACATCATCATCGGCCAGCGGTTTCAGTGTATAGGTCACACCCCAACCCAGGCGTGACACCAGATCGGGCAATGCAAAACCCGACTGGTCCGGGCGTTTTTCTCCGGCAACCAGCAGGGTACCACCTGCGGTACGGACACGATTGAAGAGATCGAACACACCGTTCTCCCAGGTCGCATCTCCGGCAATGGCAGCCACATCATCCAGACAGATCAGGTCCAGCTGCTCGAGGTCTTCCAGGATGGTTGGCGCAAGTTCCAGCAGATCCTGCAGGGGCAAATAGGTCGAGGTACGGTCACACTGGCCGGCACGGTGGCAGGCCGCCTGCAACAGGTGCGTCTTGCCCATGCCCCCGGTACCCGCCACATAAATCAGTTTTTCCCCCTCGCCGCTAGCCGCCTGTTGCAGGTGCAGGACGGCTTCCCTGTTCAGGCCGGGGAAATAACTGTCAAAACGGGCGCTGTCCTGCAGCACCAGGCCAAGGGGTAATTGCGGGTTGCTACTCATTGCCCGCGCTTGTGCCATGCCCTCCGGCCCCAGATCCAGATATAGTCAAAGCCACTCCAGAGAGTGGTTACCAGCACGCTGTACAGCAGTATGTCGATCCAGATTGCGGGGATTGTCTGCACCCCCAGCGAGAACATCACGGCCAGCACCAGAAATATTTGTGTCGCCGTATTCAGCTTGCTGACCATGGTGGGCTCGGCCTCCAGCTGTTCAATGCGCATGTGATAGAAAATCGCACCGGCCACTATCACCAGATCACGCAGTATCACCAAAGCCACCAGCCACGGCGGTATCCAGCCAAGCCAGCCCAGCGTTATAAAGCTGGACAGTACCAACAGCTTGTCTGCCAGCGGATCCATCAAGCCACCGAGGCGACTGGTCCAGTCAAAGCGCTTGGCCAGAAAACCGTCAAGCGCATCGGAAAATCCTGCCACACCAAACACCAGCAGGGCTGCCGTAAAGCGGTCTTGCAACATCAGGAACACCACTGGCGGCACCAGCAGAAAACGGAACGCCGTAATGATATTCGGTATATCGCGCGGTCTCACTGGCGCAACCGGAAACTGCCGGGCGTAGCGATGGACAGGGGTTCAAGAACGGTCCCGATAGTCACCGTATGCGTGAGATCCTGCAGGCTGCCATTGAGTTGCAATGCATACTGGATCTCGGTCCCCGCCACCCTTGCCACCTGCATATCGACGACGGCCGTCAGGCCGGAAAGATAATCACTGAGCCGCGAGTAATCCGCCAGCGAATCCACGCCCGTCACTGAAATGCTCACAGTATCCAGATTGCCGCCGGCCTGTGACACCGCAAAACGCGAGGCCAGAATGTCTGCCGTGTCATCAATACCCTGCTGCGCCAGCCTGTCCAGCTGCTGACGGCTGTCAGACCAGGATGACGGCTGACCGGCAACCTCCAGATGCCAGCGTGAAGACCAGCCACCGGACGGGCTGCGGTTCAGGCGACCAATCAAAACGGCCTGCGGGTTATAACGTTTGGAGGCATCCATGACGTTATCAAAGAAACCACCCCAGATATCCGAAAAGCGCACCTGCGACTGGTCCTGTAAATCCATCAACGGGAACAACACCGGCACACCGCGTTGTCTGGCTGCCTGCTCGATCTGCAGGTACACATCCGTACCATCATCGGCTGCCACCACATAGCGTTTACCACGGTCTTCAACCGCCAGCCACAGCAGCGTATCCGGTCGTTCGGCGCCCCAGTATGTAACCCCCTGTTGCTGCAAGGCCTGGCGGATCGCCTCACCGTCAAAGCGCACCCATAGTTTCAGTACCGGTGGCTCGCTCTCCGGCACCGTAAAATAACGATACTGCTGCACCTGTTTGTCCGGATTCTTCAGCATCGCCATGGCAGGCCCGGTTGTAAGCACCGCATGCTGACCGGCGACACGCACCAGCACTTCCTGCAGCGCGGTTTTCATGGTATGCGAGCGCACCCCCGGCGACTGGTCGGGCACCACCACCTCGGATTCGAACAGGTTCTCTGCCGCCGCCTGCACCGCAGGGGCCGGCAGCAATGCCAGAACACCAAGAAGAACGACCAGAAAAACACTGCTTTGTTGATAGTTATCCATGCGTTATCACATCAGGTTCAGGAATGATGTCAAGCATACGGGTATCTGCAGAATTTGACCATATCCGCAACCGCAAGGACAAAGCACGATTCCGCGGTTTACACCGGTTGCAGCCGACCGCTACCATAGCGCTCCTGTTGATGAGGGAACACGCAAGTGAGCACACCAGACAAATCACAGACCTTGAGCTACCGGGATTCCGGGGTGGATATCGATGCCGGCAGCGAGCTGATTGAACGCATTAAACCGGCTGTCGCCAAAACCCGGCGACCGGGTGTACTGGCAGGACTGGGGGGCTTTGGCGCCCTGTTCGAATTGCCGCTGGACCGCTACCGTGAACCGGTACTGGTCTCGGGCACGGACGGCGTCGGCACCAAACTCAAGCTGGCCGTGGAAGCCGGACTGCATGACAGTATTGGTATCGACCTGGTGGCCATGTGCGTCAACGATATCGTCGTTGCCGGTGCCGAACCGCTGTTCTTTCTCGACTACTATGCCACCGGCAAGCTCGACCTCGACGTTGCCAGTGATGTCATCAAGGGTATTGCCGCCGGTTGTGAACTGGCGGGGGCCGCGCTGGTCGGGGGTGAAACTGCGGAAATGCCCGGCATGTACAGTGAGGGTGATTATGACCTGGCTGGCTTCAGTGTCGGCATTGTTGAAAAGTCGGCCATTCTCGACGGCACTGCCGTGACCGCCGGTGACACGCTAATCGGCCTGGCTGCCTCCGGCCCGCACTCCAACGGCTATTCACTGATTCGTAAAATCATCGAAGTCAGCGGCAGCAGGCTGACGGATGAACTGGATGGCCGCCCACTGGCTGAGTGGTTACTCGCCCCGACACATATTTATGTCAAACCGTTACTGTCCCTGTTCAGCAAGATCAAGGTACACGCACTTGCCCACATCACCGGGGGCGGCCTGACCGAAAATCTGCCACGGGTACTCCCGGCAAACACCCGCGCCGTTATTGATACCGGCTCATGGCAGCGATCTCCGATATTTGACTGGCTGCAACACAACGGCAATGTCGAAACCATGGAGATGTACCGCACCTTTAATTGCGGCATTGGCATGGTCGTATGTGTGGCAGCCGCCGATGCACAGACGGCACTCGACCACCTTGCCGGGCAGGGTGAAGATGCGTGTATTATTGGTTACGTCGAACAGGGAGAAGGTGAACCCGGAGTTGTTTACACCAACCGGTAATCACCCGTGAACGCGCCAGCCTCTCCACTCCCCATTGTCATCCTGATATCCGGGCGAGGCAGCAATCTGCAATCCATTATTGATGCCGTTGCCAGCGACATGCTGCCGGTTGAAATCCGCGCCGTCATCAGCAACCGACCGGTAGCAGAAGGCCTGCAGCGGGCCACACAGGCCGGCATACCTGCCACCGTTATTGACCACTCACTCTATTCGGACCGGGCCAAATTCGACCAGGCGTTACGGGAAGGCATTGAACGCTGGCAGCCGGGACTGATCGTACTGGCAGGCTTCATGCGCATACTGACCGCAGGCTTTGTCCACCACTACCAGGGACGGATGCTGAATATTCACCCTTCCCTGCTGCCGGATTTTCCCGGATTACGCACTCACCAGCGGGCACTCGAGTCCGGCTGCAAACAGCACGGGGCCAGCATCCACTTTGTGACCGCGGCAGTCGATGGCGGCCCGGTTGTGCTGCAGGCACGCGTACCGGTGTATCAACAGGACACGGTCACCACGCTCGCCACCCGGGTACTGGAACAGGAACACCGTCTGTACCCGCTGGCAATCAGGTGGTTTGCCGAACAGCGACTGCGACTCGACAGTACAGGTCATGCCGTCCTTGACGATAAGGTATTGACCGAACCCGTTATCCTTACACCGGAATCCGGGACATTATGCTGAAAAAATATCTGCCAGGCTTGTTGCTGCTGACCACAACACTTGCAAGCTCTGCATTGCAGGCTGCCACCCTGAATGATTTCGATGCCACTTATATACTCAAGCTCGGCAGTCTGCGTATCGGCACATCAACCATTGCACTGCAAACAGAAACCGATGGCAGCTACCGCTACAAAACACACAGCTGGCCAACCCGCTGGGTATCCTGGCTGCTGAAAGACCAGCTATATGAAACCAGCCGCGGCCGCATTACGCCGGCCGGCATTCGCCCGGATAAATACCACTACCTGCGCACGGGTGGCGACAGGAAACGGGAGGCGAAGCTCTCCTTTAACTGGGATGAAAACACTGTCAGAAACAAGGTCGAAGGCAGTCTCTGGGAGATGGACATACCGGCAGGCACGGTCGACAAACTCGCCTCGCAACTGGGCATGATGCTCGCCTTGCAACAGGATAAAAAAGATGTGACCTTTAATATAGCCGACGGCGGTCATCTCAAGGAATACCGCTACAAGGTGGTCGGTCACGAAACCCTGGAAGTACCCGCCGGCACCTTTGAAACGGTAAAAATCACCAAACTGCGCGACAATAAAAAGCGGCAAACCTATGTATGGTGCGCACCTGCGCTCAACTACCTGCCGATCCGCATCTGGCAGCGCGAAACGGATAATTCCGTATATACCAGCGACCTGGAGAGTTTCAGTGAGACGCTGCGGGTGGTGCCTTAAAGTTCGCCGCCGAATGATATCGTAGTGCCGTAGGATGCGCTGAGTAACACGAAGCGCATCCTACGTTTCTACGCCCGACAGGCTCCTGGAGCAATATTGTAGGAGCGGCGTCCTCGCCGCGATGAATCGTAATCGCGCCGGGGACGGCGCTCCTACACAGGTATTTTGACCCGGGTCAGGTCTTCGGCAGAGTCACGCCCTGCTGTCCCTGGTATTTACCGCCCCGGTCCTTGTAGGAGGTTTCACAAACCTCGTCAGATTCCAGGAACAGTACCTGTGCGACACCTTCATTGGCATAGATCTTGGCGGGCAAGGGCGTGGTATTGGAAAACTCCAGCGTGACATGCCCTTCCCACTCGGGTTCAAACGGTGTGACATTCACAATAATGCCGCAGCGGGCGTAGGTGGATTTTCCCAGACAAATCGTGAGCACATTGCGGGGAATACGAAAATATTCCACCGTCCGTGCCAGCGCAAACGAATTCGGCGGGATAATGCAGACATCCGATTTCACATCGACAAAACTGTTGTCATCAAAGTTCTTCGGATCAACGATCGCCGAGTTGATGTTGGTAAAAATCTTGAACTCGTCAGAACAACGGATATCGTAGCCATAACTGGACGTACCGTAAGAAACGATACGGCCGGCACCATTCTCCCTGACCTGGCCCGCCTCAAACGGCTCGATCATGCCGTGTTCGGCCGCCATCCGGCGAATCCATTTGTCTGATTTAATCGACATCTGTCTACCTCAGTCCTGCATTCCAGGTAGGATGGGTAAAGCGCAGCGTANNNNGCTCCTTCACCCATCCTACAAATACAACTGCAGGATAATTTATCAGTCATTCTGAATAACAATCTGCGGGAAGCGTGCCGCGTAGTCCTTGGTCTTCAAGGACAGCTTGGCGGCCGTACGCCGGGATATTTCACGGTAGATCTGCGAAATACGGGCATCCGGTTCGGCGACCACCGTTGGTTTGCCGGAATCGGTCTCCTCACGAATGCGCTTGTCGAGCGGCAAGGCACCGAGAAAATCAGCATTATTCTCCTCGGACATGCGTTCACCGCCACCCTGACCAAAGATATGCTCTTCATGACCGCATTCGCTGCAGATGTGAATACTCATGTTCTCGATAACACCCAGCACCGGCACTTCCACCTTCTCGAACATCTTCAAACCCTTGCGGGCATCCAGCAGGGCGATGTCCTGCGGGGTAGTGACAATCACGGCACCGCTGACCGGCACCTGTTGGGCGAGGGTCAATTGAATATCGCCGGTACCTGGCGGCAGGTCAACCACCAGGTAGTCCAGGTCCTTCCAGTTGGTGTCATTCAATAACTGCTGCAGGGCCTGGGTCACCATCGGACCACGCCAGATCATCGGCGTTTCCTCGTCTATCAGAAAACCAATGGACATCGCCTGCAGGTGGTAGCTGTTCATGGGCTCCAGCGACTTGCCATCCAGCGATTCCGGCTTGCCGCTGACACCCAGCATGCGTGGCTGGCTGGGCCCGTAAATATCCGCGTCCAGAATACCCACATTGGCACCTTCAGCCGACAGCGCCAG